>CAYTFO010000014.1:9910-13581 GCA_964437135.1 uncultured Roseivirgaceae bacterium
ATTCGGGGGGCGGGAAACCTGCTGGGCGCAGAGCAAAGTGGATTTATCAACGATATGGGTTTTGATATGTATCACAAAATTCTGGATGAAGCTGTCACGGAATTGAAGGAAAATGAATTTAAAGAACTTTTTGAAAATGAGTTGCTTAAAGAAGAAACCCTTCAAAAACTAAAAGAAGAATGCACAATTGAAACTGATCTTGAACTTTTAATTCCTCAGGATTATGTGAGCAATACTTCGGAAAGGTTACAGCTCTATACTCAACTAGATAATATACGTGATGAAAAATCACTGGATGAGTTTAGTAAACAATTGACGGACAGGTTTGGTCCTACTCCTGATTCTGTTGTGGAATTAATCAAAAGTGTAGAATTGAGATGGCTGGCTGTTTACCTCGGAATAGAAAAACTTGTGATCAAAAATGAAGTAATGAAATGCTATATTCCCGATAGCAAAGACCCAATTTACTTCCAATCTTCAATTTTCGGAGCCATTTTAAAATATGTTCAAATTCATCCTAATATCTCCATAATGAAGGAATACAAGCAAAAATTGATCATTTCGATCAAAAAAGCCGATAACATTGATAAAGCAATTGCGATTTTAAATGAGATAAAATCAATGGCTTAGGATATATTTGCTGAAAAGTACAATAAAATACCAATTTTGCTATTATTTATAGTGTGAAGCTGAAATTCATTGGCTTTAGGTTATATTTTTGAAATATTTGTATTTAATTAGTACTTTAACGCGTTAAAAGACAAACAAACAGGTTATGAAAAATTTTGTGAATGCAGTAAAAACATTATCGCTCGGCGTTACTGCCGCGGCGTTTCTGTCTTCCTGCCTCGGTGGTGGATATAATCCTACCAGTGACTCACCCGGTCCGATATCTACAGCAACGGGTCTTGAGTACAATGACGAGGATGGTGGATTTCAGGTAAATGAATTTAGCGGTCAACCCGAAGGACCTAACCTCGTTTTTATCGAGGGAGGTAGAACAGTACTAGGATCTTTTGAAGAAGACGTGATGTACTCCAGAGACAACGTCGAAAGATCAGTAACGGTAGCATCTTTTTATATGGATGAAACTGAAGTTTCAAATATTCACTGGCTTGAGTACGAATACTACATTAAAAGAGATTCAGATGAAGTGTACTGGAGAAATAATCTTCCGGATACTACAGTATGGTCCAAAACACTGGCTTACAATGATCCATATGTTGATCATTATTACAGATATCCAGGTTTCAGGTTCTTCCCGGTTGTTGGAGTTAACTGGTTACAGGCAGTAAACTATTGTAACTGGAGAACAAGAATGGTTAACCTTAAACTAGCTGAAGACGCTGGTTATTTTGAAAGCGAAGGTGTTTCAGCAGATGATGCTTTTGCAGGTGCAGAAACTACTCCGGTAGCTACAAGTGCTTCTCAAAGAATTCCTTTGGAATCAGGAGTTGTACTTCCTAACTACCGACTTCCAACGGAAGCAGAATGGGAATACGCAGCTCAGGCTTTGATTGGTACTCAGTATCTAAATGAAAATCAGACACATAGAAGATTATATCCATGGGATGGACATTCATTGAGAAATCCTTATGGAAAAGCAATGGGTTATTTCCTTGCTAACTTCAAAAGAGGTAGAGGTGACTACGCAGGTATAGCAGGTAAATTGAATGACGGTGCTATGATTACTACATATGTTTACGACTACCCACCAAACGAATTTGGATTGTACAACATGGCTGGTAATGTAAACGAATGGGTGCAGGATGTTTACAGACCTCTTTCTTTCCAGCAAATGGATGATATGAACCCGGTTAGAAGAGATGGATTCTTAGATTCCGAATCTGGTTATGATGCACAGTTTTCATTTATCGGTAATGAAAAACCATACGAAGAAGCAGAAGCAGTTGCTGCTGGTATTTCTCCAAAATCATTCAACCCAGATGCGCCTCCTGTTAAAAGATTAAGAGTTTATAAAGGTGGTTCCTGGTCAGATGTAGCATACTGGTTATCTCCTGGAACCAGAAGATTCATTTTTGAAGATTCTGCTACTTCAACCATCGGATTCAGATGTGCAATGATCAGAGCTGGTACAAATTATTAAGATTTCATAACCAAACTTGTTTCTAATATAAGGCTGTCCTCGTGGCAGCCTTTTTTTATGAGCTAGATTTTAGCTTTACCAGAAGCTAGAGTCAGAATATGTAACTTTCTCACACCTGATTCTTCCAGCAGTTCTGCCAAATATGCAATAGTTGCTCCTGTCGTGATAACATCATCTACCAATATTATTTCCTTATTTTGCACTTCCGGTGGTTTGGATATTTCATAAATATCCTGAAGACTCTTCCATCTTTCACTTTTTGATTTTGACGTTTGAGATATCTTATTTCTGACTCTTTTGACCAAATCATTCCTAACCGGTATGTCTAGAAAACTCCCAATTCCTGTTGCAATAGCTTCACTTTGATTGTATCCTCTTATCTTTTCTTTCTTAACGTGAATAGGTACAGGTACGATAAAATCAACATTTTTATAGATCGTTGCATCCAGGTTTCTTGCAAATAAATCCCCAAAAAATAATCCGATTTCATAGTTTCCTCTGTACTTCAGGCTGTGTAAAACAGATCTTGCAATTCCTCTTTTAAGAAAGGGTAAAAAATATTGTGCACTTTCCAGTTTTGATAAAAAGACAAAAGATTCTTTAATAACCTTAGAGTCTAAGTCTGTATTTTTTGGAGAGGGTATATTTGATGCACACGAAATACAAAGATGATCCTCTGATTTAACTAACGTTTGGTTACAATGCACACAAACTTTGGGATAAATGAGCAAAACAAAATCTTGCCACAGTACTTTTACGTAATCTAATAACATATAAACTGGTTCTTAATATCAATGATATTCAAAAAGGATTTAACACAAGAGAAAAAATGGAATAAACTTCTGGAGGAATTGAAAAATATCGGAGGAAAAAAACCTGCTGATATCAATGGCGTATTATTTCTAATTGGAATACAGGAACTGGGTAAAGGTGCTCTTGATTTTTCTAAAGAGGAAAAACAGGATCTAATGCACATAGCAATATGTAAAGTTCTATCATTATCAGGTTATTACGAACTGGAAGGTCAGGATGAGGATGGATGGCCTCACTGGAAGTTGGTGAAAAAATTACCCCGTTTTGATTTAATTGAACAGGAAAAATTGCTGAAAATGCATATTATAGAGTATTTTGAAGATGAAATTGGGTTTGAACTGAGCATTCAGAATGAATATTGATCAGCTAAGAGGAAAATTAAAAGAATATAAGAAAAAGTATTTCATTAATAAACAGCTGAAAGGAGGAATACTTTTTATTAGTATCTCTCTGATTATCAGTTTATTAGCTTTATTTGCTGACTATATTTTCGTGCCCGGAATTACCGGACGTACCATTCTTTTTTATGTCTCATTACTTATAATCACTTGGAACTTCTACTACTTCATTATCCCAGGCTTATTAGGCTATTTAGATATTGGAAAATTTGGAAAATCTGATGAAGATGTCGCCAGGGAAATCGGTGATCAGTTTTCAGATGTAAAGGATAAGGTTCTCAATGCTTTGCAACTGGAAAAAATAGCAGCATCGGAATCTGAATTAATCCTTGCTTCTATCAACCAGAAGATTG
>CAYTFO010000014.1:13591-35367 GCA_964437135.1 uncultured Roseivirgaceae bacterium
AATATATAAGTTTTAAGGATGCAATAAACTTTAGGGATAATATAAAATATCTTAAATACATAGGTGCTATATGCATTTTGTTCATCATAACAGGTTTAAGTTTTCCACCCATTTTAACAGACAGTCCTGAAAGGTTACTTAGTCATAGAACTTACTTTGAAAAATCCATGCCATTCCAGTTTATTCTTCAAAATGAAAAATTAGAAGCATTTCGCGGTGATGATTATATAATTCAGGCCAATCTGGATGGAGATTACATTCCTGCAGACTTATATGTGAATATCGAAGGAAGAAGAGTAAAAATGGTTCGAAGTTCTTCCGGTTCTTATGAATACACTTTTAATTCTTTACAAAAATCCCTTAATTTCCAACTGGAAGCAGCTGGTTATCAGACAGATAACTATCTTTTAAGTGTTAGAGCTCTTCCGGAATTGATGAACTTTGAAGTGCTGGTTGATTATCCGGATCACACCCAACTTTCAGATTATCAGGTTTCAGGAAGTGGTAATTTCACTGTCCCTGAAGGTACTAAACTAAACTGGATTATTAAAAGTGCAGCAGCAGATTCAATTAGTCTGATTATAGAAAACAATGATACTCTAAGTGAAAAGATTCAGAATAATGTTGTTGAAAATTTAGATTATACTTTTAGATCTACTTCAAACTACCGCATTAGACTATTTAATGAATTTGGAGAAACCAGAGAAAGAATTGAATACAGAGTTGATGTCATAAAAGATGAATATCCGGATATTAAGACAGATTTATTTGTTGACACATTATTATACGAATTTGTCGTTGTGACTGGTAACATTCGTGATGATTACGGCTTCAGAAATCTTTATGCAACCTTATACGATGAAAATAATAATTCAATAGAATCCATTCCAATTGAGTTTAGTAAAAGTTCAAATAATCAATCTTACTATAAACGTATAGATCTGTCGGGAATTGAAAAAGGAGAAAATAGTACACTAAATGTAACCGTGGTGGACAATGATGCAATAAATGGTTATAAATCTTCAAAAAGCCGAACATTTAGTATCAAAAAGCCAACAAAGCGAGAGCTAAGTGCAAACATTGATAAAAAAGAAGAAAAAACAGAAAATGAACTCAATAGCAGTAAGAATAATGCTGAAGAACTCAATAGTCAGCTAAAAGAATTGGAGGAAAGACTTCGAATGAAAAATAAACTCGATTGGCAGGAAGAAAAGATGATTGAAGATCTCCTGAAAAAAAGAGAAGAAATCGAAGAGCAGATAAAAAACCTAAAAGAGGAGTTTAAAAACCTACAGGCAGCTGAAAATCAGTTTAATGAAAGAAGCGAAAGATTAAAAGAGAAGTCCCAAAACCTGGAAAGCTTACTTAATGAAAGTATGGATCCGGAGACACAAAAACTCTACAAAGAATTAAAGAAATTGATGGAAGAAAATGAAGGAGTGGAGCAGATTCAAAGACAACTAAGCAAAATAACTCCAAATGAAAGCAATCTGGAAAAGGAATTGGAAAGAGCATTAGAGTTGTTTAAAAGACTTAAGCTTGAAAGTAAACTTGAAAAAACTTCAAATGAGCTTAAGGAATTAGGCGAGAAACAGGAAGAATTAAGTAAGGAAACAAAAGAGGGAGAAGAATCCAAATCCGACACTAATCCCCGAAATGAAAACGATGCTAAGAATAATGGGGAGGAATCTGACTCAAATAATTCTAATGAGGGAGAAAAGTCAGCTACTGAAAAACAGCAGGAAATAAATGATGAATTTTCTGAGATTCAAAAGCAAATGGAAGAGATTCAAAAGATGAATCAGGAATTAAAAGAACCTGAGCCTTTGCAAAACACAAACTCTGATCAACAGGAAATACAAGAACAACTTGATGAAATCATGAAGCAATTGCAACAGAATCAGAAGCAAAAAGCTAGTGAAAGTCAGCAGAAATCTGGTCAGAAAATGCAGCAACTGGGTGAGAAAATGCAGAACATGCAAATGGGAATGCAAATGGAAATGATGAGAGAAAATATTGATGATCTCAGAAAAATATTGGATGATCTCATTAAACTTTCATTTAATCAGGAAAGGTTAATTGATGAATTTAAAGAAGTAAAGCAAATTGATCCGAGATTTGTAGAATTATCCCAGGACCAATTGAAATTAAAAAATGACAGTAAGGTAATTGAAGATAGTTTGTTGGCAATTGCAAATAGGGTGGATCAGATATCCAGTTTCGTAACCCGCGAAGTAGCAGCAGTTAATGAAAACATTGACAAGGCATTGAATAATCTGAGAGAACGTGATAGAAACAGGGCATTATCAAATCAGCAATTTGCAATGGCATCTATCAATAATTTAGCTCTATTGCTGGATGACGTACTCCAAAATATGCAAATGTCAATGTCCCAATCCATGGGAAATCCTCAGCAGTCAGAGGGTCAGAATTCTAATTTGCCTGATTTGAAAGAGCTTCAACAACAGTTAAGCGAACAGATTCAAAACTTACAAAAAGGTAACAAAGAAGGAAGGCAACTGTCAGAAGAATTAGCTAAACTGGCAGCAGAACAGGAAATGATAAGAAATCAACTAAAACAACTATCAGATAACCTGGATCAGCAAAACGCAATGGAAAATGATGAAGCAGGTAGTAATCTGAAACAGATACAAAAGTTGATGGAAGAAAATGAGGTTGATTTGGTTAATAAAGAGATAACAAGAAAACTAATCCAACGTCAACAAGATATCATGACCAGGCTTTTAGAGGCTGAAGATGCACTAAGAGAACAAAAACTTGACCCTGAAAGAGAAGGAGAAGCTGCTGAAGAATATCAAAGAAAATTACCTCCTTCGTTTGAAGAATATCTCAAAGAAAGAGAAAAAGAAATAGAATTACTGAAATCATTACCTTTGGAGTTTAATCCATTTTATAAAAAGGAAGTAAACGATTATTTTAGACGCGTAACTAGCGATAATTAATGGACACAATAAAAATTCAAATTCCTTCATTGCCCGAAAACATAAGGATCATTGAAAGTTTCATTGACAATGCAAAGGATAAGTATTCTTTGAGCGATGATATCTATGGGAACATAATGATTGCAGTAACAGAATCTGTTAACAATGCGATCATGCATGGAAACCAAAATGAAAAGAATAAAAATGTAACATTAAGTCTAAAATTAGAAGAAGATATTCTAAAGTTTATTGTTCTTGACGAAGGAGAAGGTTTTGATTATGAAAATCTACCTGATCCTACGAGTCCAGAAAATCTCGAGAAAACAGGAGGAAGAGGCATATTCCTGATGAAACACCTTTGCGACGAGGTCCATTTCCGTAATGATGGTAAAGAGGTAGAAATGTCTTTTTATTTATCCTGATGGAAATATATTTTCATTTTGAGGATATTGAACCTATAAATCTTAACACAACTGAAATAAGTTCCTGGCTTTCTACAATCACAAAAGAAGAAAAACAATCAATTCTTCTACTCAACTATATTTTTTGTAGTGATGAATATTTATTGAAAGTTAATCAGGATTATCTTGAACACGATTATTATACTGATATCATAACTTTTGATAATAGTGAAACAGATGAAATTGAAGGAGATATCTTTATAAGTATAGACAGAATCAAAGAAAATAGTCAAACCCTTAAGACTTCATTTGAAAATGAATTAATGCGTGTTATGGTTCACGGAGTTCTTCATCTGTTTGGATATGGGGATAAAAGCACAGATGAAGAAAAAATAATGAGAAGTAAAGAAGATGCTTATTTATCTTTGCTGAAAAATTGATGTTTCACGTGGAACATCATTAAGGATTAAATGGTTATTAGGTTTCATGTTT
The DNA here is from genome assembly GCA_964437135.1 of uncultured Roseivirgaceae bacterium. GTDB lineage: Bacteria > Bacteroidota > Bacteroidia > Cytophagales > Cyclobacteriaceae > CAYTFO01. The sequence goes on from CAYTFO010000014.1 coordinate 17,427, forward strand.
CACGTGAAACATTTTCAATATGTTTAAAGAATACGATGTAATAGTTGTTGGAGCCGGACATGCCGGTTGTGAAGCTGCTTCAGCTGCAGCTAACATGGGTTCTAAAGTTCTTTTAGCAACCATGAATATGAACACAATCGCTCAAATGTCTTGCAATCCAGCTATGGGAGGTGTGGCAAAAGGCCAGATTGTGAGAGAAATTGATGCCCTCGGTGGATACTCTGGCATCGTTACGGACAAAACAATGATCCAGTTTCGAATGCTAAATAGATCAAAAGGTCCTGCTATGTGGAGTCCAAGAGCACAATCAGACAGAATGAGATTTGCAGAAGAATGGAGGTTGATACTTGAGCAGAATCCTAATATTGACTTTTGGCAGGAAATGGTTACTGATATCATTGTAAAGAATGATAAAGTTGTTGGTGTAGTAACTTCACTAGGGTTAAAAATCAATGCCAAATCAGTAATCCTCACAAATGGGACATTTTTAAATGGGGTTATTCATATAGGCGAAAAACAGTTTGGCGGTGGCAGAACTGGAGAAAGAGCTGCAAAAGGAATCACAGAAAAGCTGGTTCAACTGGGCTTTGATGCTGGTAGAATGAAAACAGGAACTCCACCAAGAGTAGATGGAAGATCACTTGACTACTCTAAAATGGAAGAACAAAAAGGAGATGAGATGCCAGGAAAATTCAGTTTCTCTGATGATACTCAACCTTTATCACAACAAAGATCCTGCTGGATCACCTACACTAATCCAGATGTTCACTCCGAATTGGAAAAAGGATTTGACCAATCTCCAATGTTCAATGGTCGAATTCAGGGGATAGGTCCTCGATATTGCCCTTCTATTGAAGACAAAATCAACAGATTTGCTGAACGTGATCGACATCAAATATTCGTAGAACCTGAGGGCTGGAATACTGTTGAAGTCTATGTAAATGGATTTTCAACCTCATTGCCTGAAGATGTTCAGCATAAAGCACTTCAAAAAATCGTTGGTTTCAAAAACGCTAAAATGTTTCGTCCCGGTTACGCTATTGAATATGACTATTTTCCACCTACTCAGTTACTTCATACTCTTGAAACTAAACTTGTAGAAAATTTATTCTTTGCCGGACAGATAAATGGTACAACAGGTTATGAAGAAGCTGGATGCCAGGGATTGATTGCAGGTATGAATGCTCATCTTAAGATAGCAGGTAAAGATCCTTTTATTCTAAACAGATCAGAAGCATATATCGGTGTACTTATTGATGACCTTATTACAAAAGGTACTGAGGAACCTTATAGAATGTTTACTTCAAGGGCTGAATATAGATTGTTGCTTCGTCAGGATAATGCGGACATTAGACTGACAGAAAAGTCTTATGAGGTAGGGCTTGCGTCTCAGGAACGCTATGATAAAGTAATCAGTAAAAAGAAGGAATTACAATATCTTATCAATGATCTTAAACAAAAACGTGTGGCCCCTGATGATGTAAATATAGAACTGGCTAACCTCAATACGTCTGCCATAAAAGAGAAAACCACATATGCCCAAATCCTTCGTAGGCCAAATATTAAGATTGATGATTTGAAAATTCTTGATGAAAATATAAATCACTATCTATCAAAATATGATGACCATGTGCTTGAACAAGCAGAAATACAAATAAAATATGAAGCATACATTGATAGAGAAAGAAGGAATTCTGAAAAAATGGAGACACTTGAAGGTCTAAAAATTAATCCTGATTTCGACTATAATAAGATTCCTGCATTGTCTTCAGAAGCAAAGGAAAAACTTTTAAATCTCAAACCTGCCACACTTGGTCAGGCGTCCAGAATAAGTGGGGTTTCTCCTGCTGATGTTTCGGTCTTAATGGTATATCTTGGCAGATAATTATGTACGAGAGATTAGAAATATGTCCTTCTTGCAAACACACTGAATTTGTAAATGAGAAAATTATAACTGATTTTTCAGTAAGTAAGGAAAGTTTTGCTTTAGTTACCTGTAAAAAATGTCAGTTACTTTTTACAAATCCCAGGCCAGCTCCAGAAAACATTGAGAAATACTATCAAAGTGAAGATTATATTTCTCATACAGATAAAGGTAACAATCTTACAAACCTGCTATATAAACTAGTAAGAACGAAAACACTTAGAAATAAAGTAAAACTGATCGGCCAATATCATAACCAGGGAACATTGTTGGACTTTGGTTGTGGTACAGGAGACTTTCTTAAAAAAGCGAAAGATTATCGTTGGGAAGTTAACGGCATCGAACCAGATGTGAAAGCAAGAAATATTGCAAGTAGTAAACTCAACTCTAATATTTTTAGCTCATTGGAAGATCTTCCGGGTAAAAAAAATTTCGATATAATAACTGCATGGCACGTTTTAGAACATGTTCATAATTTAAGAGAAACTATTAAAGCACTAAAAAAATTACTCTCTAAAGATGGAACAATGATCATAGCAGTACCAAACTATCACTCATATGATGCAGAAATTTATGATACTTATTGGGCTGGTTATGATGTTCCCAGACATCTTTACCATTTCAACATTCAAAGCTTTTCGTATCTAATGACCAAAATGAGGCTACGCTTGATTGATACTATACCGATGCGTTTCGACTCTTACTATGTTTCTTTACTAAGTGAAAAGTATAAGAATGGTAAGTCTTCATTTTTGAAGGCATTCATAAACGGATACCAGTCAAATTCCAAGGCTGAACATACAGGAAATTTTTCAAGCCTTATCTATATAGTAAAGAAATGAAAAACATTTCTGTATTAGTTTTGACTTTATGGATAATTGTTGTATTGTCAAAGTGTGCTAATCCAAGCAACCCAACAGGAGGTCCAAAAGATACAATTCCTCCCACAGTCGTTGAGATGTTTCCTCCTAATAAAACCCTTAATTTTAAGTCATCCAAAATAGAGATTTCCTTCGATGAAAATATTAATGCTGACAGACTGAGACAAAATCTGGTAATCACACCAAGTTATGAAGGAAAATACAAGCATATCGTAAGAAAGAATTCTCTGACTGTTGAATTTGAAGAAGGATTTGATGATAGTACAACTTATACACTTAATTTCTTTAATGGTGTTGGTGATATAACTGAAAAGAATCCTGTTGTCAATTTGATCTATGTATTTAGTACAGGTGACTTTTTGGATTCTTTAAAAATAAATGGAGTCGTTACTGAGCTTATTTCACAAAAACCAGAGAAAGAAATAGTAGTGGGATTATATCAATTTACCGATAGTCTCGATTTTCTTTCAGACAAACCTAAATACTTTACCAAAGCAGATGAAGAAGGGTTTTTCCAGATAGAAAATATCAAAAGAGATACCTATAAACTTTTTGCTTTTAAAGATAAAAATAGTAATCTAAGTTTCAACCCTGAGTCAGAAGCCTACGCTTTTCTGGCAGATTCTATATACATAACGGAGAATATTGATTCTGTAAAATTGTTTACAACCGAAATAAATGTTTCCAACTTAAGATTGATTTCAAGAAGACCCTTCGGTCGATACTTTGAAATACGTTATACTAAACCGATAAAAAATTATGATTTCCAAATATTAAATAATCAGGATATTGATTATCTATATCATCAACTGGTAAATGATGATAATGTGATTAGATTTTATAATGAATATAAATTAACAGAAACTGATTCTCTATACACCATCATTACCGCGCTTGATACAGTAAATCAAAAACTAGTAGATACGTTAGCTATTAAATTTAATGATACCCGAACAAAACAGGATGAGTTTACATACCAAATAGAAGGTAAAAATATTCAACCAGCAATTGATACAGTGAATTTTAAAGTACTATTCAATAAACCACTTCTGGCATTTAACAGTGATAGTATTAAAATACTGGGTGATACCTTATTGAAGATTGTACCGGATCAGTTCAGCACTACTTTAAATAAGAGTAGAACAAGTCTTACTGTTAAGTTTCCAATAAAATGGAAAATATATGAGGACTCTATAAAAAATATTATTCGAAACATTAATGATTCAATTGATATCGATGATTATAATCTCACTACTTTCAATATTATTTTTAACAGTGCAACATTTGTATCAATAGAAAATGATTCATCTAATATTCTAGTCAATAAAATCAATAAGCTTGTACCTGAAAAATATGGAACTATTATTTTAAAAGCTTCGACTGAAAAACCTTCATATTTTATTCAGTTAGTCGATTCTAAACTTAATGTAAAAGAAACAATATACAACAAATCAGAGTACACCTTTAAAAGACTTAAAACTGGTGAATATACTTTCAGAGTGTTAATAGATCAGGATGGAGATGGTGTTTGGTCACCAGGAAATCTACTTGAAAACAAATCTCCTGAACCAATTATCTACTATAATTCGAGCACCTCAGTACGACCAAACTTTGAAATATATATTAAGGATTTCTCGTTTTAACTGTGGATATCTCAATCAATAACTGTGAATAATATTCAAGTTATCCAGCTCATATTTAAGGTAGATGAAAGCAGATCGAAAATAGTTTATAAACTAAGAGATATACATAATTTATAAACACTCATTTTTACTAGCTTATATCAACATAGTATGTTAGCTAATTATTAACTCAATATTAAAAACCAATGATTTAGAGATAGTTAGATGTGGATATTAGTATGGAAAACTATTTATCTTTTTTGAGATATAAACAATTAATAATTACAAATTAAATTTTGACTTTTTATCCCCAAATCCACAGCCTTAATAAATATATTTTATTTTTTTAAAAACATATATTAATATATTACAGTAGAATAAAATGTGGAAAACTTGAAAATCTATATTTCAATTTTAATAATTATAATCAGTCAATCGCTTCTTGCCCAAAATAGCATAGATCAACAGGCCCTGCTTGCCAATGAATACTATGTAAACGGCGAATACGAGAAGGCCTTTGACATCTATAAGAAAATTGCGGATGATCCCACTGCTATTCCACTTATTCATTCCAATTACCTGGCCCTATTGATGAAAACGCAGGAGCTGTCAAAAGCTGAGAAACATTTGAAAAAAGTGATCTCAGTATTTCCTGAAAATACGAATTATTATGCAGATTTCATTGGCTTTTATAAAGCAATTGATGATCAAAAGAATAAAAGTAAAATAACCCAGGAGGCACTGGAAAGATTTTACCCAAATCAATATCAATTGAAAATTCTCGCAGAAAACCTGGTGAATAAGGAGCTTTATGAGGAATCACTTTTCTTTTACGGACAAGCCAGGGATCTGACAAATAATCCTTTTGTTTATTCCCTTGATGTTGCTTCTGTTTACCGACTCATGGGTGACAAAGAATCTATGATTGAAGAATATTTGGTATATGCCAGTGCCAATCAAAGAAATAGCAGATACATAAAAAATGTCTTTCAACAGTTACTTTCGGATCCGGAAGATCTTGATTACCTCGAGAATGTTTTAATTCAAAAAGTTCAGCGAAATCCGGATAACACATTGTTTATTGATCTATTGATCTGGGTTGAAATTCAAAGAAGAAATTATTACGGCGCATTTTTACAGGCAAGAGCATTGGACAAGAGATCGGGAAATCCTGGTACTGAAACGATGCAGATTGGACGAATCGCACTTGACAACAGAGCCTGGGATAATGCGATTGAAATCTATACCTATGTAATCAACAATTACGGTAAAAATTCTCAGTATTATACAAATGCGCGACAAAATCTGATAAAATCGAAAGAAGGGAAAGTTACCGCTACTTATCCTGTTAACCTGCAGGAAGTGTTTCAGCTTTCGAATGAATATCAAAATCTTTACTACGAATTTGGTCCGACCAATGTAACATTGGAAGCGCTCAGAAATAAAGCAAGACTCAATGCATTTTATCTGGACAACAAAGAAGAAGCGATTTCCACATTGATTGAATTAATTGAGACCCCGAGAATTCCTGCACAAATAAGAGATGAAGCTAAAATTGATTTAGGAGATATTTATTTATTAAAAAATGAACCCTGGGAAGCAACTCTTTTGTATTCACAGGTTGAGAAATCAAATAAATATGCTCTTTTAGGATATGAAGCAAAATTGAGGAATGCCAGGTTAAATTATTTCACCGGAAATTTTGCTTTGGCGAAAAGCCATCTGGACATTCTGAAAAAAGCGACGACAAAAGAAATATCGAACGATGCAATCGAACTTAGTGTCCAAATAAAAAACAATACAATACTAGATACTACTGATCAGACCATGCAGGAATTTGCAAATGCACAATTGCTCATTTATCAAAATAAAAATGAAGAAGCAATTGCTGCGTATAAAAAGTTGCTGGAAAAGATTCCTGATCATTCACTCACCGATGAGATATATTGGGAACTTGCTAATCTGGAATTAAAAAAAGGATCTTATCTGGCATCGGTGGATTATCTGAATATGTTGCTAGAAGACTACCAATATGATATTCTCGCAGATGATGCTTTTTTCCTGAAAGCAGAAATTACAGAAATATATCTGGAAAATGAGCAGGAGGCTTCTGAATTGTACAGGGAATTTATAACAAAATTTCCCGGAAGTATGTATGCAGCCGAATCAAGAAAGCGTTTCCGCTTTTTAAGAGGAGACGATATCAATTAAATCAAAACAATTCTGCCACCAGGAACAGGTTCCATCAAACTCGGATCCGGACTGAAATGTTTATTGTAAAATCCATTTAAAAAATCAGTAGTAGGTTTAGACAATAATTCGACCATTTCATCTATCGCAAAAGAACTAATCATATAAGGAGCTATGTTTTTCATAAGTTTATTTCCCCTACAATATGCAAAAATCTGATATTCACTGGTTTCTGATATATCAACCTTTTTGACCATACATTTTCCCAGACAGTCTTTCATATCAAGCTCTTCTTCAACCGGATAAACAGGAACGGGCATGTGATTTTTAAAATAATCCTCCATTTTCAACATAGATTCTTTCGAAAACTCATCACGCATCTTCATGGCACATTCTACGCAGATCGCATAATCGAAAACGGTATCAACTGCTGTAAATCCCTCGTACCTTTTCATTGCCTTTTCTACCATATAATCTGCACCATCGAGCAAATACTTTTCACATTCGATACAATGAGTAAATGGTTCTTTAGTTTCAAATGAATAAAACTCCTTTGGTATATCCTGATACATTGACTTTTAGATCAAAGGTATTCACAATAAAATAACAATCCAATTCCAAAAAATAGTATGCATGCATAACATTTTTCACTATATTTACCGTCCTTTAAAAGATTATGAAAAGAGAAGAGACAGTAGATTTTAATGTAAAGGTCGCCTGGCATGGAATTTCAAGGATGTATAATTTATACGGACAGGATTTCGATGTCACGGCTTCAACCGGATTTGTATTACTCAATATAGATGTAGAAAATGGTACTCCTGCAACGAAAATAGCTCCCCTTATGGGATTGGAATCGAGAAGTCTTACCAGGATTCTAAAAGCAATGGAGGAGAAAAAGTGGATATACAGAGAAAAGGATCCGGAAGATGGAAGGTCTGTTCGTATTATGTTAACTCCTTTGGGTATTGAAAAAAGAGAAATTTCAAGAAGATCTGTAAAAGAATTCAATCAGCGCGTACAGGAAAGAGTAACCGATGAAGAAATGAAGATTTTCTACAAGGTTATTGAAAATATAAATCGAATATCAGAAGATAAAGAACATATACTTCAGTTTGTGGAACATCTCAAACTTGGAGTACCAGCAGAATAGTTTATTTAACCCATAAATCAAGAAAAGTTTAGATGAAAAGAACCATTAAAAAGGCCGCCGTATTAGGATCCGGGATCATGGGATCAAGAATTGCATGTCATTTTGCAAATATTGGATTGGAGGTTCTGCTTTTGGATATTGTTCCTAAAGAACCAAACGATGCTGAAAAAGCAAAAGGACTTACAACTGATAGCCCGACTGTTAGAAATCGAATTGTCAACGATTCACTTGAGACAGCTGTCAGATCAAAACCATCACCTCTTTATCATAAAGATCGGGCGAAACTTATTTCAACCGGAAACTTTGATGATGATTTGCATAAAATCAAAGAATGTGATTGGGTCTTAGAAGCTGTTGTAGAAAACCTGGATATCAAAAAATTACTTTTTGATAAAGTCGAAAAGCATAGAAAACCTGGAACATTGATCACCTCAAATACTTCAGGAATTCCCATACATTTGATGTTGGATGGCAGAAGTGAAGATTTTCAGAAGCATTTTTGCGGAACACACTTTTTCAATCCTCCGAGATATCTACGATTATTGGAGATTATACCAAGTTCAAAAACCGATCCTGAGATCGTAGATTTCTTTATGCATTATGGTGACCTGTATCTTGGAAAAGAAACAGTACTTTGTAAAGATACCCCAGCATTCATTGCAAATAGAATTGGAGTTTACTCCATGATGTCAGGAATGCATGCTATTTCCAATTATGATTTTTCAGTAGGTGAAATAGATAAACTCACTGGACCCGTAATTGGTAGGGCAAAGTCAGCAACCTTCAGAACATCGGATTTAGTTGGACTTGATACTACAGTTAAGGTGGCAACCAATCTTTATCAGGGTTTAAAAGATGACGAATCAAAAGACAGATTCAAACTCCCTGAAATTGTTAAAGTTCTACACGAAAAAAACTGGCTGGGAGATAAAACCAAACAAGGTTTTTACAAAAAAGTAGTGGAAGATGGCAAAAAGGAAATCCTGGAGCTTAATCTAAAAACTTACGAATACGAAGAGAAGAAGAAATCGAAACTCGATATTCTCGAAAAAACGAAATCCATTGAAGACTTAAAAGAAAGAGTAAAAATTGCGATTAACCTTTCTGGAAAAGAAGGAGAGTTTTACAGAGAAACATTTTTCGATTTATTCAAATATTGTACGTACAGGATTCCTGAGATTGCGGATGAACTTTTCAGGATAGATCAGGCAGTTTCTGCAGGTTTTGCCTGGGAAATGGGACCATTTGAAACCTGGGACGCCATGGGTATGACGGACGTACTTGGCAAAATGAAAGAAGCCGGACAAAATCCTGCACCATGGGTCGAAGAAATGGTTGCCGATGGAAATACCAGTTTCTACAAATTTGAAAAAGGCAAGAAATTATATTACGATATACCATCAAAATCCTATAAAGTAGTTCCGGGCACAGAAGGATTTATTCTTTTAGATGCATTTAAAGAGAATAATGTTGTTTGGAGTAATGATGGAGCGACTCTTTATGATATTGGAGATGGAGTATTGAATCTGGAATTCCACACAAAAATGAATTCTATTGGTGCGGAAGTCATAGAAGGAATCAATACTGGAATTACCATGGCAGAGAAAGATTACAAAGGTCTTGTAATTGCAAATGAAGGTCAGAACTTTTCTGCAGGCGCAAACCTGGCCATGTTATTTATGTATGCCGTAGACCAGGAGTTTGATGAAATAGAATTAATGATTCGAACTTTCCAAAACACAATGACGAAAGCTCGTTTTTCATCCGTTCCGGTTGTTTCAGCTCCAAGTGGAATGGCGCTGGGAGGAGGATGTGAACTTTCACTTCATTGTGACGCAATTCAGGCGCATGCAGAAACTTACATCGGATTAGTAGAAGTTGGTGTTGGTCTGATTCCTGGAGGTGGAGGTACAAAAGAGTTTACCTTAAGAGCTTCAGGTGAATATGAAAACGGTGATCCCGAGTTAAACACACTTCAGAAATATTTCATGAATATCGCCACAGCGAAAGTTGCAACTTCTGCTGAGGAAGCGAAAGAAATGAATATTTTAAGACCATCTGATAATATTACTTTGAACAGACAAAGATTGATTGCGGATGCTAAGAAAAAAGTAATTGACCTTTTCGAAGCAGGATATACTCAACCGGTTGAGAGAAAAGATATCAAAGTTCAGGGAAGGACAGGATTAGCAATGTTTGCTGCAGGAGTTGAAGGTATGAAAACCGGAGCGTGGGCTTCAGAACATGATGCTAAAATTGCTCAAAAGATTTCATGGGTCATGAATGGAGGAGATCTTTCACAACCATCAATGGTATCCGAACAATACCTACTTGATTTGGAAAGAGAAGCATTCCTAAGCCTATGCGGAGAACCAAAAACACTTGAAAGAATACAAAGTATATTGTTTAAAGGGAAACCGCTTCGTAACTAGAAGTCAGATTTGAGATATTAGAAATTAGATAGGAGATGCATAATTTTAAAGAATTAGTAGTTTGGCAGAAAAGTTTTGATTTGGTAACAGAAATATACAAATTAACTTCTCAATTTCCTGACGAAGAGAGATATGCTTTAACATCGCAGATGAGAAGATCTGCTATTTCGATTCCATCAAATATTGCAGAAGGCTGCGGAAGAAATTCAGATAAAGCTCTCTTGAACTATTTATCTATTTCTTTGGGTTCTCAATATGAACTAGAAACTCAGCTTTTGTTATCAGAAAAACTTGGGTTTACATCTAAAAATGAAAACACGAGTATTTTCGATACTCTGACTGAGATACAAAAAATAACTTTTAAATTAATTCAAAAATTTCAGTAGATTCAGAATGAAATCTATAATCTACTGTCTAAAATCATAAATCTAAATTAAACATGGACGCATATATAGTAGCAGGATATAGATCGGCGGTAGGCCGTGCAAAAAAAGGAGGTTTTCGATTCTACAGACCAGATGACCTGGCTGCAGATGTAATCAAACACATTACTTCATCAATTGATGGTTTTGATGCTAAAAGAGTTGATGACCTTATTGTTGGAAATGCAATTCCGGAAGCAGAACAGGGAATGCAAATGGGTAGAATGATTTCTTTACTTTCATTACCTATTGAAGTTCCGGGTATGATTGTCAACCGATATTGTGGTTCTGGTCTTGAAGCAATACACCTGGCATGTGCAAGAGTTCATTCCGGTACAGCGGATTGTATTATAGCTGGAGGAACTGAATCAATGAGTTTGGTCCCGATGTTGGGTTACAAAACAGCATTGAACTGGAATATCGCAAAAGATCATCCGGAATATTATCTGAGTATGGGACTTACCGCTGAGGAAGTTGCAAAAGATTTTAGCATTACGCCGGATGAGGCAAATGAATTTGCGATGAATTCTCATCAAAAAGCAGCCAAAGCTATTGCAGATGGTAAATTCAAAGATGAGATTGTTCCGGTTGAAGTAGAAGAAACTTATGTTGATCAAAACGGAAAAAGACAACAGCGAAAGTTTACCGTAGGTACTGACGAATGTGTAAGACCAGAAACTACAATGGAAGGCCTTGCAAAACTAAAGCCAGCTTTTAAGCAAGGCGGACAGGTTACGGCTGGTAACTCTTCTCCGACTTCTGATGGAGCAGCTTTTGTAATGGTGATGTCTGAGAAAATGGTAAAAGAGTATAATTTGGAGCCAATAGCCAGAATGGTTAGCTACTCAGCAGCAGGTGTTAACCCAAGAATCATGGGAATCGGACCAGTCGAAGCGGTTCCAAGAGCTCTGAAGCAGGCTGGTCTAAAACAAAATGACATTGATTTGATTGAATTAAACGAAGCATTTGCTGCTCAGTCTCTTGCTGTAGTTAAAGAATTGGATCTGAATACCGATATCTTAAATGTGAATGGAGGTGCGATTGCATTGGGTCATCCCCTTGGTTGTACGGGAGCCAAACTATCGATTCAACTTTTCAATGAAATGAGAAGAAGAAAAAATAAATATGGAATGGTGACTGCTTGTGTAGGTGGTGGACAGGGAGTTGCGGGTATTTATGAATTACTGAATTAATTATTCATAAATACTGAATAGACAAAGGAGCAGGTTCTTTATAGAATCTGCTTTTTTTACTTAATGAAGTTTTGGTTTATTTCGCTCTTCTGGTTGCGGATTCAACTGCAAGCCAAACTTTTGCAGCTGTAAGAACAAAAATCGCAGTGATAAATAATAGTAGCATGGTTCTCCTGTTTAACTAATCTAAAATATCTGTGAAAAGCCTTAATTTGAAAAAACCTTGAATGAATGGGAATATTTTCGGATGAACCGGAATATCTAATTAATAAACAGAAAAGAGGGACACTTGTAAGGTCAATCTACTAAATAGTAATTTTTACCTGTCATTTAAACATAATTTGGTTGAACTAAAACTGACTATATTACACAGCAATATTTCAAATAACCTTATAGAATGAAAAAGACAGTTGCTTTCTTTTTATCAATTACACTATCATTTTATTTAATAAGTCAAAATTTAGTTGACACCTCTGCAATAAATAAGATTAGAAATGAAGGATTAAATAATTCTGCTATAGAAGACATAGCTTTTCAAATGATCGATATGTCAGGTCCAAGGCTGATGAATTCACCTGGTTATTATAGGGCAATGGACCTTGCAGTGCAGCAGCTTGAAAGTTGGGGAGCAACTAATGTTGAAAAACAAGCTTTTGGAGAATATGGAAAAGGATGGGCCATTGATAAAAGCTATATAGCAATGAAAACACCCTACTACATGCCTTTTATTGCAATTCCACAAGCCTGGACTGGAAGTACAAAAGGCTTAATCAACCAAAAGATTGTATTTCCGAAGATTGAATCAGAAGAAGATTTTGAAAAATACAGAGGTAAATTAAGTGACGCGATTGTTGTGTTGCCTCCCCCATTATGGGCTCTTGATATTAAGGGTGATGCTTCACCAACTTTCGAACCAGATGCAAATAGATTCACAGCGGAAGAATTAGAGGAAATGAAAAATCCCATGGAATCTGAAAGCAGATGGAGTCCTCAGCGTCTTATTGAAATTAGGGTTGCCTATCAACTATCGCAAAAAATTGATAGTTTCCTATTGACAGAAGATGCTTCATTGGTATTGCAGGGTTCGGTAGGAAAACATGGCACAATATTTACCAGAAGCCGTGGAGATGGAAGAGATATGGATACAAAGAGGTCTTGCTGTTGTTGATCTTGCAGCGGAACATTACAATCTGCTGAAGCGTTTCAATGATAACGGAGTAGAAGTAACTGTTGAGGCAGATGTACAAACCAGTTTTTATGACCAGGATATCCAGGGTTATAATGTAATAGCCGAAATAGCAGGAGCTGATAAAAAACTCAGAAAGGAATTAGTCATGTTGGGAGCTCACCTGGATTCGTGGCATGGAGCAACGGGTGCAACCGACAATGGAGCAGGAACTGTAGTGATGTTGGAAGCAATGCGAATTTTAACTGCAACAGGGTTAAAGCCAAAAAGAACTATCCGATTGGGACTTTGGGGCGGAGAGGAACAAGGTCTTCACGGATCTCGAAATTATGTAAAGAATACATTTGGGGATATGGAGAAAAATGAGTTCATGAAGGAACATGAAAATTTTTCTGCTTATTACAATATCGACAACGGAACCGGGAGAATCCGCGGCATTTACCTACAGGGAAATGAAGCTGTAGCTCCCATCTTTGAAGAATGGTTTAAGCCTTTTGATGATATCATCGATAATACTACAATCACTATTCGAAATACAGGAGGAACGGATCACCTGGCATTTGACGGAGTTGGACTCCCGGGATTTCAGTTTATTCAGGACGAAATCGAATATGATACACGTACACATCATACCAACATGGATAGCTATGACCGTTTAATGATTGATGACCTGAAACAAATGGCTGTGATCGTAGCATCATTTGTTTACCAAACAGCCCAAATGGATGAAAAAATGCCAAGAAAGGAAGAAGATACAAGTGAAGAGGGCTAAATGTAACAAAACCGATAAAATTTACTCGATTAAATAACTTTAGTCTAACCTCGAATAAACACCAATTTATTTTCTTCAGAGGAATTGGCATCAAAGCTATATCCTTCGAAATCAAAAAGCTTCAGTTTTTCAGGATCAGAAATTCTGTTGTCAATTAGATATCTGGACATCAGACCTCGGGCTTTCTTCGCAAATACAGAAATGATCTTGTATTCTCCATTTTTGAAATCCTTAAATTCTACGTCTATTATTCTGGCTTTTAATTTTTTTCTGTTAACTGAAGAAAAATATTCATTGGATGCCAGATTGACAATGATGTTATCTCCCTGCGACTTTAAATCCCTAATTAGCATTTTTGAGATTTTGTCTCCCCAAAATTCATAGAGAGTTCGATAATCATCAAACCTTAATTTGGTTCCCATCTCAAGTCGATAAGGCTGAATTAGGTCTTTTGGTCTCAGGACACCATATAACCCGGACAAAATCCTAAGATGATTTTGAGCAAATTCTAAATCTTCCTCTGAGAGTGTAGCTGCATTTAACCCACGATAAACTTCACCATTAAATGTCAAAATGCAAGGCCTTGAATTAGCTGTATTATGTTTTTGTTTGAAAGCCTGAAATCTTTCCGCATTCAACTCAGCCAGGTTATCACTGATACTCATTAAATCTTTAAGATCATCCGGTTCCTTTTCCTGTAATACATTAACCAAAGTTTTGGCCTCTTTGGTCATACGCGGTAGAGTGTAGTTTTCAGGTTTATTCTCTTCAAATTCAAGTGATTTTGCAGGAGAAATTACAGCTATCATAAATTATTGACTTTATTATAATTACAAATATGCAGTCATATTGTTTTAGTTCATTTATAGCCAATAGCTTTTATTTATGACCTTTTAAATCAAATAAGAAAATTGTTTTAGTGGATAAAAAAAACGAACAAAATCCGTTAGAATGAAGGATTTTGGTCGTTTCAGTAAATGAACCCAGACTTATTTTATTGAATCACCTTTGTACACTTTCATTTCCAGTAATTCGTATTTTTCACCTATTTTTTCTGGATTTGAATCAGACAAGTTTTTAACATGTCTGTCCAAAAAGGAGGTGACCAGGTCAGCAACAATTTTAATCCCCTGTTCAGCTTCGATCTCCCCTGTACCGGCTAAAGAGTTAACAGGAATCATAAAGGGAATATCCATAAAATTGGGATGACCGGACTTTAGTAACTTAGTTTCATAGAAATAGTCAGTGCTTTTATTTATGTAAACATGTGAATTGATATCCTCATGATCTGCAGGCCAATCAGCTGAAACGTATAAATAAGGAACCTGATAGGTATTATCGATCATATTCCCCCATTGTATTCCATCGAGATTTACTGCAGCTTTTACTCTTTTGTCATGGATAGCAACTCTCCCAACAGAACCACCACCAACAGAATGACCAATGACACCAATTTTGTCCAGGTCAATTTTGCCTTTTAATACACCCTCAGTGTTCCATTTATCCAGTAAGTCCAGGGTATAAATCATATCTGTTGCCCATCGAGTTTCAATATTTCCTTCAAAGTACTCCTTTACCGCTTTTCGTACAATTGGATGTCTCTCTTCGTATGAAAGGTTATTTTTAAAAGCATCAATTAGTGGTTGTACTACTTCCATCGAACCGTAAGAGATTTTACCCTGATAGCCGTAGTCAAAGTATGCACTCCTACCGTCCGGAAATGTCACTCCAAGACTTTCATAGGTATGATTCATATTGATAATGATATAACCCTGGCTTGCCAATTCTGTAAGTAAAGCGTAATAACCAGTAGCTTTCGAACCATATCCATGTGAAAAAATTAATACCGGGAAATTTCCAGTAGCAACAGGAATATCAGTATAAACGTGAGTTTTAACTCTATCAAGATAATTTAGAGCACTTCCCGGAAGTCCATATTTCAAGGCAAATCCGGCCCGACTTGTTTGGTCAATATACGGATCCCTCTTTTTATAAGATATATCGGTATCGCTTGGATACCAAAGTTTGTATACAAACTCTCGTTTATCAGTAGGGTCATCGGTTATTGCTTCGTCAAGATCTGTTTTAACATAAACAGTCTCGGTACCAACATTGTAATCCCCGGTGGGTTCCGGAAGTGAGAATACCGGTAAAACTATTGGCAGCAACCATCCTAAAAATAGCAATACTACTATTCCGATGAACCCGACTACTCTTAAGAATGACAGCTTTGGCTTATCTGTAACATCTACTGCCCAGATTCTCCATCCGATGAGAACCACTAATATATAAGCCGGAATCATTTGCCAGCGCCAGCCCTCTATCACTAAATGCAATGTTAGTAGAACACCAAGAAAGATTAGCAAATATTTTGACTGAATGTGTAACACTAATCTTCTTTTGACAAAGGGAAGAATAGTGACAACGACTAAAAGAATAATTTCAAATGTTCGCATGTTGTTTTTTCAATTAAGTTTTGATGCAAAACTTGAAAAATGAGAGAAAACAGACAATGTAGAATCCGACTCTAAACCTGTAATTCATCGATAAAAACGTGAATCAGATCATTTGAACAGGTTTTTTTGAGACTCAGAAAATAATTTCAGTGCAGAAACGCACAATGAGTGATTATTCAGCAGGTCTTGCTTTTTTCGATTTTCTGATAAAAAGGATTATGAATAAAACTTTTAATGAGATACCAGGAATCATAAGAATCAAATAATTGAAACTGCTATCGATACGTTTGAGATAAAGGGCGAGAAAGAATAAGCTGAGACCCAGAACAAGGGCGAGTACTTCTATTCCCAACTTATAGCTTCCGTCCCTGACTTTATTAATGATGTAAATGACTTTAAGTAAGACCCCGATGAGGATAGTCGTGAGTGATATCCAATAAAGGTCAGTTGTTTTTCTAAGGATGATTCCTATTGTGAGCAACAAAATCCCAAGAAATAGGGGCCATTTTTGTTTCATATTGATTTCAGAAATAGAATTTACATCAAAAGCGCAATGTAGGCTCAATATATTAAGTGCTAGGGTAAATTCTAGCCAATTGTTATTGATTTTCTAACGCCTAGCTATCTGTCGTAGGTCTCCCTTTCTAATAGCTCAGCAACTTTATAAATATCCATAAACTTAATTCACCTACAGCTATGCTCAAAACAGTTTCAGGTGAAAATCAGCTCAACCATTAGCCATGGTAGTATTTTTATCTCCTCAACAGGGCGATTATAGTTCCAGAGCTGTGGGTGAATTTGCTCAAAATCACCTTTCAGATGGCTCGGAGACCTATGACGAGATAGCGCATGTTACCTGTTCGCCTTTTTTCGTTTAGCTTTCAACTTTTTGAGCTGTTCGGCTAAATAAGCACGCTCCTCAGCTAGTGACATATTCATAATGTCGTTACTGACTTCATCTCGTATTTCTCTCATTCGTTCAAGCATGGTTTGCATTCTATTTGCTGTCTTCATCTCTAAATATTTCATTCGGTGTCCTAATCTCTGTCATCTGATATCCTTCCCTAAAGTTAATCGAATTATAACCTCTTATACGTTCAAGGTTTACTATGTGTTTAAAATTCCAGCTTGCGAGAACGTCAGCTTTGTTAATTGTTGCAAGAGCAATATGTTGACAATCTGCCATGCTTGTTCTCCCGACTACTTTTTCTTTTATATACATTTCAGCAAGTTCACGAACTTCTTGAGTGACTTCGATTCGCCGAATATTTGAAAGGGACTCAAAAAGTTCAATTACATTATCTGGAGCTCTGTAGACTTCAAGCTCTAGTATTTTTGATACTAGAATAGTGACTTTCTTTGCCATCAAAACTTTGAAGAATGTTTTAGTCGATTCTTCAAATTCTATGTCAAAATAACCCCCAAATACTGATGTGTCAATGTACACCTGCTTGATCATACACAAATGTCGTCAATTGCAAAGAACTTAGCAAGTAGCAGTGGTGACATCCAACAACCCAGCTATGCGCAGTGCGGGGTTTCGGAGCGATACACTGTCTGACCGCACCAAACTTTGATAGATGCAAAATACTCAATTTTAGCGATACAGCCCGCATTACGCTTATATAGTGTTGTGCCTTCGTTGGTGTGTCCTGCGATGGGTGAGGACACTTTCAAATTTAGTTCTTTGAAATTATCCATCATAACTTT
>CAYTFO010000015.1:0-15269 GCA_964437135.1 uncultured Roseivirgaceae bacterium
GTTACCATTCCATAATAATTGGTAATATTTTTCCCTTCTATATTATTTGTTGTAGTAAGTAGCATAATTCGTTTTTATCTTAGTACGTCTGTTTCGATCGCTTTGTTTTTAAATCTTCTATTGAAGAGTGGGTAAAGAAGGACAGCCAGCATAATCAATGAAGTACCCAGGTAAAAACCGCCACTCATTTTTTCACTTTCTCCAAAAATCAGCAAAGCAAGAATAATACCGTAAACTGGCTCCAGGTTGACTGTCAAGTTTACAGCAAAAGCAGAAAGTCTTTTCATCAACTTGATACTGTAAGAGTATGCATAAACTGTACATACTATTGCCAGTATGGCAATGTAAACCCATTCAAAATTATCTTCAGGAAGCATAGTTAATCCGTCTTTAGTGATCCATATACTGTAAAAAGGAAAGAAAATCAGAATAGAGATACATGCAAATACCATTTCGTAATAAGTAATCACAAAATGGTTGTACTTCTTAGTCAAACGAGAATTGATAACAGTAAACCATGCGGATAAAAATGCAGAAATAACAGCTAAAGTTAAACCCAATATGTATTGAGTTTCTACATTAAAAATTATAATCATCCCTGCCAGGGCAATAATGCTCAGGAATACTTCAAAAGGCCTTACTTGTTTTTTGAAATAAAGCGGTTCTAAAAAGCTTGTCCAAAGTGAACAGGTAGCCATACCTGCCAGACATACTGATGCATTTGAAAGTCTGGCTGAAAGAAAAAATAGTATCCAGTGTGCGGCTATTTGAAACCCAACAAACAGAATTCCTAAAAAATCCCTTCCACGGGAAACACTTAAATCAAGTTTTCTGCTCTTTATAATAAATAATAAGCCTAAGGAAGCTATTCCTGTCCGATAAAATACCAACTCCACGGATGGGATACTTACCAAAAGACCGAGAATTGCTGTAAACCCCCAGATAAGTACGATAAAATGTAAAAATCCAAAATCTTTTGTCTCCTGAGTCATCTTGGAACGGTGTTATACATTACAAGTCCTATTGCTGAAAAGATAATATTGGGAAGCCAGACTGCAAGCATTGGATTGAAACTATTGGCTTCTGCAATAGCGCGGGATAAAATAAAAAATATGATAAATACGAAGGCTATTAAAAACCCGAGGGCTATTTGAAAGCCCGTTCCTTTTCGTGTTTTTCTGGCAGAAACTATAACACCAATGAACATTAGAATTATAACCGAGAAAGGCTGCATAAATCGTATATATTTCTCTATTTGATATATCTGAACATCTTCCGCGCCCCTTGAAATTTGCAGATCTATGTAATCATTTAATTCCGTGAGAGTTAATGTTTCCCATAACCTTTCTTTATTGTCAAAATCGGTTGGTCGTAAATTCAATAATGTATCCAACTGATCCCCGTTTTCAAGTAGTTCTTTATTTTCCAGAAGTGTTCTTTTTTGCCAGGAAATTAATTGCCACTTATCAGTTGCAGTATCCCATTTTATTCTTTGAGCAGATATTTTCTCGTACAACTTCTGATCATTTATTTTCTCTAAAGTCACTTTATATCCAATATCCCTATGATTATTGTAACGGTTCAAATATATATATCCATCCTCTCCTATCTTAAAGTGGATATTTCTGTCACTATTGTAAAACGCCTTTTTTAGATAGGATAGCTCAAAGTTGATTCTGAATTTATTTGCATCAGGAATCAAATAACTATTGAGATAAAAACTGAGAATTGCAACCAGGATAGCACCAATAAAATAGGGTACCATTAATCTCCGAAAACTAACTCCACTTGCCAGAATTGCTATTATCTCAGTCTTAGAAGCAAGTTTAGCTGTAACGAATACTGTTGCAATGAAGACTGTAATCGGGGTTATTAATGAAGCTATGTAAGGAATGAAAGTGAGGTAATAGCCACGAATAAGTGATGCAGGCACCTCTTTCTTGATGAAATCGTCATTTTTCTCTGTAAAATCTATCACACATATGATCAAAACCAGGAGAAGAACCACAAAGACAAAGGTGCTGAGAAACTTCTTTAATATGTATATATCTATTTTCTTCATTAAAGTCTGCTACCCACTTTTTCTATCATCGTAACTTTCCAGCTAGCAAATGTACCTTCTTTAATATGTTTTCTAGCTTCTTTCACCAGCCATAAATAAAATGTAAGATTATGAACAGAAGCAATTTGCGCACCAAGATATTCATTAGAAGTTATTAGGTGTCGTAAATAAGATCTTGAATAAAAAGTACTTACATAACCTCCAATTGCTTTATCTATAGGCGAAAAGTCATCTTTCCACTTCTGATTTTTAATGTTTATGATACCCTCAGAAGTAAATAGCATTCCATTTCTGGCATTTCTTGTAGGCATCACGCAGTCAAACATATCTATACCTAATGCGATACACTCCAAAATATTGACCGGGGTTCCTACTCCCATCAAATAACGTGGTTTATCTTTTGGAAGTATATCGCACACCAAATCTGTCATAGCATACATATCTTCATGTGGTTCACCCACAGAGAGGCCACCAATTGCATTTCCTTCCCTATTTCTAGATGCAATAAATTCAGCAGATTGTTTCCTTAAATCAGGGTATACACTCCCCTGAACAATAGGAAAAAGAGTTTGCGAATAATCATATTCAGGGGCAGTATTATCAAACCTTTCAATACACCTATCCAGCCACCGATGTGTCATATGCATTGATTTTTCCGCATAATCATATTCACATGGATAAGGAGTACATTCATCAAATGCCATGATGATATCTGCTCCTATCACTCTTTGAATATCAATTACATATTCTGGTGAAAAGTTATGATAAGAGCCATCAATATGTGATTGAAATTTCACCCCTTCTTCTTTTATTTTTCTGCTATCACCTAATGAATAGACCTGGTAACCGCCACTGTCTGTAAGGATTGGTCTTTTCCAACCATTAAATCCATGCAAACCTCCAGCCTGACGGATCACATCCAATCCCGGACGGAGATATAGGTGATATGTATTTCCAAGAATAATCTCAGCTTTAATATCATTTTCCAGTTCTCTTTGGTGAACAGCTTTAACACTACCTGCAGTTCCAACAGGCATGAAGATGGGAGTCTCGATAGCTCCGTGATCTGTTTGTATGACTCCTGCTCTTGCTGAAGATTTACTGTCTGTAGTTTCTAATTTGAATTTCATAAAGATTGC
Source organism: uncultured Roseivirgaceae bacterium (assembly GCA_964437135.1). Classification (GTDB taxonomy): domain Bacteria; phylum Bacteroidota; class Bacteroidia; order Cytophagales; family Cyclobacteriaceae; genus CAYTFO01. Next base: position 3,202 of record CAYTFO010000015.1, read on the forward strand.
AAAAATAAATCTGCTGCTGAGAAAAAGAATTAATTTCGAGCCCATGTTTGCAATTAACCCTGAGATAATATCCTTATTATTTATATTATCCTTCTCAAGCATGTTTTTACATGTGATTGTAAGAGGGCTCTTATTAATATTTCATGCTAAGAATGCAGAAATAAATAATATACAGATAGGTATATCTATAGTTATTGCGGCAAGAAACGAATATGAAAATCTAAAAAAGCTATTGCCAGCACTAAAGAATCAGGAATATTCAAACTTTGAAATAATAATATGCCTGGATAGATGTAGTGATGAAAGTCTGGATTACATGAAATCGATAAAATCTGATTTTGAAAATCTGAAATTGGTTTTAATTGATTACCTACCTGATCACTTTAGCCCTAAAAAATATGCTTTAACTCTGGGAATCAAAAAGGCTAAATATGATTGGATTTTGCTTACTGATGCGGATTGTCTACCCAATAGTAATAATTGGATTTCTTCATTTGCTGCTAAAATGGATGATAATGTGGATTTTGTTTTAGGTTTTTCACCTTATCGAAAGCTGAAAGGTATTCTTAATAATTACATAAGATTTGAAACTTTCTCTACCGCATATGAATATTTATCATCCGTTTTACTGAAAATTCCGTATATGGGTGTAGGTCGAAACATGGCATATAAAAAGGAAGTATTTTTAAATAATCTTGGGTTTGGTAAATTTCAGGGAATCATGGGTGGAGATGATGACCTATTTGTAAATCATCATGCTAAAGGAGGACGTACAAGCATTGTGTTAGGAAGTGATTCTTTAACCTATTCTGACCCGAAAATTTCATTCTCAACTTATAAAAGACAAAAGGTCAGACATTTTTCAGTCTCTAAATATTACAAAAATTTCAGTAAACTTATTCTGTCATCAGAATGGGCAATGACTCTTATTCTTTGGCTAACTTTCATTATTTTAGCTTTTAATAAAGAAAATTTGATTTGGGCTGCCCCCCTGTTTATTGGCTATTTAGGCTTTAAAATTCTCCTTAATTATTTAGTTTCGAAAAAAATGGGGGATGGATATAGTTTTGTATTATTGCCCTTACTTGAATTGATACATATTGTTTTCGTACCATTATTCGTTACGATATCAACTGCTACTAACACTATAAAATGGAAGTAAATCGTCAGTTTTCAGATAAAGCATTAAAAGATTTCTCATTAATTGACAAAGCTGTCATTGAAGGGGATGAAACTGCATTTGCAGAACTGATGTCCAGATATAAAAAGCCTGTATATCACATGATCCTCAAAATGGTGAGGAATGTTGATGATGCTGAAGATCTTACTATTGAGGCATTTGCTAAAGCCTTTAAAAACCTTAAGAGATTTAAAAAAGACTACACATTTTCTACCTGGCTTTTTAGAATAGCCACAAATAATGCTATTGATTTCATTCGTAAAAAGAAGCTGGACACATACAGCCTAAATACTTCATTTTCAGATGAAAGTGGAGATACCGTAAACATTGATGTAGAGGATCACAACTTAACTCCGGATGAGGAGACTATAAAAACACAAAAAATAGAATTGGTGAGGATGTTTGTCACAAAACTTCCGGCCAAGTACCAAAGGCTTGTCAAGCTTCGGTATTTTGAAGAGCTTTCCTATGAAGAAATTGCTAAAGAACTGGATGCTCCTCTCGGTACAGTAAAAGCCCAATTGCACAGAGCACGTGAACTCATGTATGATCTGGTGAAGGATAAAAAACAGCACATTTAATCAAGTGATTGCAAAGTATTTTCCTGAATTGTTATCCGAGCAAAAGGATAAGCTTAATGAACTTAAGAATCTTTATGAGTATTGGAATGATAAAATAAATGTCGTTTCAAGAAAGGATATCAATGAGCTGGAAACAAGACACATCCTTCATAGTTTGTCTATCAAAAAATTCACTAATTTCAATGATGCATCCAGAATTATTGATGTTGGCACCGGTGGTGGATTCCCTGGGGTCCCCCTGGCAATTGTTTATCCGAATGTAGAATTTATATTGGTGGATTCAATTGGAAAAAAAATTAAGGTTGTTAATGAGGTAATTAAGGAACTGCAATTAAACAATGCAACTGGATTACATGCCAGAGCTGAAAAAACAAAAGGAAAATTCGATTTTGTAGTAACAAGAGCAGTAGCCCGAAGCAAAATTATTTATAACTGGACTCGTAATTTAATATCCGATAAAAATTCTCATGAAATTGATAATGGGATCATAGCATTGAAAGGAGGAGATCTTTCAGATGAAATGAAGGAACTAAAAAAGTCATATCAATCTGTAGATATTTCTGATTACTTTAACGAGCCGTTTTTTGAAACTAAGAAGATAATTTATATCACGGTATGAACGCAGAAGAGTTTAGAAAAAATGGATACAAAACCATTGACTGGATAGCAGATTACCTTGAAAACATTGAGAAATATCCTGTTAAATCAAATGTTAAACCAGGTAAAATATTTGAGAAATTTGAGGATACAGCTCCGAATCTTCCAGATAGCTTTGATGAATTGATAAATGATCTTAATCAAAAGATCTTACCAGGTATCACACACTGGCAACACCCTCACTTCCACGCATACTTTAATGCAAACAATAGTTACCCCTCTATTCTCGCGGAAGCAATAACTGCAGGTATTGGTGCCCAATGCATGATTTGGGAAACCTCTCCCTCCGCAGCGGAGTTGGAGGAGAAAATAATGGAATGGTTTAAAGAAATGATGAACCTTCCATCCACCTGGAGTGGAGTGATTCAGGATACAGCAAGTACAGCTACATTGGCAGCAATTTTATCCGCAAGAGAGTGGAAATCTGACAATATTATAAATCAAAATGGATTTAACAACCACAAATTCAGAGTTTACTGTTCTTCACAAACTCATAGTTCTATTGAAAAGGGTGTGAAAATTGCGGGTTTTGGAAGTCAAAATCTCGTAAAAATTGATGTCAATCCAGATTTATCAATGAATACCGAAGCTCTGGAAAACGCTATTATATCCGATATTGAAAAAGATTATACTCCATGTATAATTATTTCTACCCAGGGAACAACCGGAACACTGGCAATGGATGATGTGAAAAAGATTGGTGATATATCGAAAAGATTTAATGTCTGGCATCATGTAGATGCAGCATATGCCGGTAATGCATTCATCTTACCCGAATTTCATAATTATACAGAAGGATATGAAAATGCAGACAGCTTTGTATTCAACCCGCATAAGTGGATGTTTACGAACTTTGATTGTTCTGTATATTTTGTAAAAAACAAAGACCTTCTTTTAAACACATTTGAAATATTACCCGAATATCTCAAAACAGGAACACGGGGAAAAGTAAATGATTATCGTGATTGGGGCATTCCACTTGGCCGAAGATTCAGGGCGTTAAAACTATGGTTTGTGATCAGAACTTATGGAGTAAGCGGCCTTAGAGATAAAATCAGGTCACATATAGACTTCGCGAAATGGCTGGCAGATCAAATTGAAAAACACGATACATTTCAGGTAATGGCCCCAAGAAATCTCAATATGGTAGTTTGCAGATATGAACCTCAAAATGTAAGTGAAAAAAATATAAACAGTATCAATCAATCCCTACTTGAGTCCATTAACCAATCGGGTGAAGCCTACCTGTCACACACCAAGATTGGAGATAAATATGTGATCAGAATCAACCTGGGTGGGACCTATATGGAAAAGCATCATGTTGAAAATATCTGGGAAATTTTGAAAAAACATGCGAAGCTTATCACTGTTTCAAATTAGTTAGAATACTTGTAACAAATGATTCATAATGAAACAGTTGATGCCAATCTACTCACTCTAAAATATTGATTATCAAAGTTTTAATGTTTTGGCATTAACTATGCTGGATGATTTCAAAAAAAGATTATGCTTAGAAGTTATTTTCTTTTATGTTTTCGTTCAATTCTGAAATATAAAATCAGTTCAATTATAAGTATATCAGGTCTCTCTATATCTATTGCCTGTGTTCTTTTAATTAGTTGATACATAAGAAATGAACTCATAATTGATTCTGATAAAGCACTCAATCCAGACACATATTTTGTTTCAATTACTCAAAGTTCAAATTCGACTTCAAGAGAAGTGGGAATGCTTACTTCCCCGTTTATGGCGTGGTTAAATGAGCAGCCATCTATTACATCTACTTTGGGGTACAGGGAATTAGACACATTCTATTTTGCTTACGGAGAAAACAAAACAAAAGAAAAAGTCTCGCTCACACAACAGAAAATATTCAATTATTTTGATTATAAACTCTTAAAAGGCATTAATCAAAATGCTTTAACTGAACCTAACAGTATAGTCATTTCAAAAAAGATGGCTGAAAACCTTTTTCCAAATGAAAATCCTATTGGTAAAGTGATAAAAATGCTAGGTGAAGAAAAATTCAATTTCAAGATCACCGGCGTTATTGAGGATTCAGAAAATACCTCTATAAGCTATCAAAGTCTAATTTCGTTGGATTCAAAAAGTGAAAATGGTGGGTTATATAAAGACTGGTATCAATATTCTGTATTCATTTTTATTCAAGCCAATCAGTCTGATACAGAAAAGCTAGCAACTTCATTAAACCAATCTTATCAAAAAGAAAATCCTGAGAATAGCAACCAACTTAATTTTTACAGATTTGAAGATTTCTATTTCAATAATGGTCACATAGAGTTTATGACTGGATTTAGAAGCGGTAATTATCAAAATATTTACATTCCAATTGTCATGGGGTTCCTTCTAATTGTCATTGGATCAATGAATTATGTGAATATTAATATTTCGATAATTCTAAAGAGAATCCGTGAAATTGGAGTGAGACAATCCTTAGGGGCTACAAAAAGTGATATAATTAAACAGTTTTCGCTAGATACTTTTATTTTAGTTACGATCAGTAGTGTAATTGCGCTAACAATTGTAGACTTATTTGCTCAGCTAAATCCGGGTATTCTTAACTCAAATGTTGGAGATTTCATTTTCCTAAACCCTTACATACTGGCAGTTTTACTTACAGTGATATTAATAATAACATTGTTTTCATGTATATATCCCGCTATTCTTAGTAGAAGAATTTCAACATCAAATGCTCTTAAAAACAAAATTGATAGTAGAAACTCGGGCAATAGTATAAGTAACGTTTTACTAGGTATTCAATTTTTCATTGCATTTGGATTGCTGATATCTGCATTTACAGTTTACATGCAGTATGATTTTATTAAAGACAAAGAATTAGGTCACGATAAAGAAAATATTATGATTCTGTCTTTGATGGATTCTAAAAATCTATTGGATAACATAAACCTTATCACTAATAATATTAGAAATTTCCCTGAAGTTATTTCAGCATCTTATAGCACAGATGTACTTGGCGACGGATATACCAATAATTCATTCTATGCCTTTACCCCGGATATGATGGATGTAGAAAAAGAAGGTGTAATGAGCTATTATTTTGGAATAGATTCTTCATTTATCAATACTTACGGACTGAATTTAAAGTTGGGCAGGAATTTTAATTCATTATTGGCATCAGATTCAAATGCAGTGATAATAAATGAAGAACTGAAAAAACAATTAAACCTGAAAGACCCAATCAATAGTAAAATCAAAATGTATGGAAAAGAATCATCACCTAAAACAATCATAGGTGTCGTTCAGGATTTAAATTTCCAAAGTCTTCATAAAAAGATTGAGCCGGCAGTTTTCTATTTAACTCCAAGAAATATCTGGAACATTAGCCTAAAGTACAGAACTACTGACTTTGAAGGATTTCAAAATAAACTTACTGATTTATGGAGTAAGTATGAAAAAGAAGTCCCCATTGAATATTCATATTTGAACACTAAACTGGGAAGGTTTTACGAAAAAGAAAGAGGGTTTAATAATCTGCTAACCGGATTTACATTTGTAAGTATCTTACTTTCCCTGGTTGGGCATTTTGGGGTTACACTATATACAATTGAGCAACATCAAAAAGAAATATCCATACGAAAAGTATTAGGAGCAACAACAGTAGAGCTTCTCATGATGTTCAATAAAAAATTTGTAATAACCTTACTTGTTGCAATTCTTTTCTCTGCACCAATTGCAATCTATTTTATGAATAATTGGCTGGAAAACTTCGCATTTAGAATTGGGTTAAGGTGGGATCTCTATTTTCTGACTTTTATTTCAATTATTTTATTAGTTATGACCACTGTTTCTATGACTAGTTTCAGAACAACAAGGAGCAACCCAACCCGATATTTACGGAATGATTGAAAACATTTTTAAATATTTATTTTTAGATTTAGTAAATCAATAAAAATTTAATTACATGAAAAAGTATCTAATCGTATCATCTCTAATGTTTTTAATTTGTTTATCACCACTTCAAGCAAATGATAAAGCAACTGAAAAAACAGTCAGCGAAATTAGAATTGAACAACTAACAAACCGAGTCGAAGAAATTCAGGCAATGGATTTTGATGAACTATCCAGAACAGAGAAAAAAGAACTCAAAAAAGAATTAAAAGAAATAAATAAGGAATTAAAATCAGAGGGACTTGGTAAGCCCGTTACATTAACATTAGGAGCAATTATCATAATTGTCCTTGTCTTAATTATCATACTTTAATCCAGGTTTTAAAATTATAAAGAGCAATCCTATGGGTTGCTTTTTTTATATAATGAAGAAAAGAGTCGTAGTCCTAACCGGTTCGGGCATTAGTGCTGAAAGTGGCCTCAAAACATTTAGAGATGCAGGTGGCTTATGGGAGGGTTACAATGTATATGATGTTGCAACGCCAGAGGCATGGCAAAGAGATCGAAAATTGGTTCTTGATTTTTATAATGAAAGAAGAAAACAAGCACTAAAAGCAGAGCCAAATGAAGGTCACAAGAAATTAAAAGCGTTGGAGGATTTTTTTGATATTACAGTTATCACCCAAAATGTTGATAACCTCCATGAGAAAGCAGGAAGTAGCAATGTAATTCATCTTCATGGCGAATTATTTAAATCCAGAAGTACTTCAAACCCAGACTTAATTTATGAAATTGATGGATGGGAACTTAACGAAGGGGATAAATGTGAAAAAGGGAGTCAGCTTAGACCACATGTGGTATGGTTCGGTGAGATGGTACCGATGATGGAAAAAGCAGCACTCATTACTTCAAAAGCAGATATTTTATTGGTTGTGGGTACAAGCCTTGTGGTTTATCCGGCAGCGAGTTTAGTGAATTATGTGCGCAATAAGGTTCCGATATTTGTTGTTGATCCAAATATTCCCCAGGTAAATAGTTCTAATCCAATTTTTAATTATGAAGAGCCCGCCAGTACGGGAGTAACTAAAGTTCTGGGAAAATTAAAATCAGAATATTTATCTTGATTAATAGGTAAAAACAGCTAATACTGCAGCCCCATAGATGAATTGATTGAAAGGTTTCCCATCTACATATCCTAAAACAGTTCCTTCAGGTGAGCTTACGGTAGTCCCGGATAAATCAGCCAGAACGCTTTCTCCATCCACTGTCTTTACCTGTTGACCTTCAACTTTAGCAACCCTCTTACCGTCAGCATTTACTAAATAGTCTTCGCTAATCGCTCCGATTTTGTTTCCGGATTGATTTACTACTTCATCTTTTTTGATTCGATATATTACTTTTTGATATCTGTTTTTTATTGTTAGCATTTCAAAAATTGAAGCTGTTGATTAATACAATGTTAAGTATTTGATATTAATAAAAATAAGAATTAAGACTGTCATTTGATAATATATATACAAATGCTGAATTGTTTTTTGTAAACTGAGAAACTAATTTTTTTAAAAACTTTTGTATTCACTATTAATACTCATTTGTTGCTTTTAAATTGAATGAAATTTGAATCACCCGCCTAAGAACTGATTTAACAGAATTATTTACTATTTAAGAATCAGTTTCATTTCATATTTGACTGTATTTGAACAGGAAAAATTTATTACGATGGAAGAATTAGTTACTCAATTTTTCGAAGCACTATCAAAATTAGATTCAAAAAAAGCTGCATCATGTTATTCGGCAGTGATTGAATTGCATGATCCTATTTTTGGAGTTTTAAAAGGTGAAAGAGCTGCAGCCAGATGGCACATGCTATGTGAAAAAGCACCAGACCTTAAGATTGATTATAGAATCGTACAACTGGATGATGTTGAAAGCACTGCCTGGGTTCACTGGGATGCTCATTATACCAACTTACTATCTAATAAGCCTATCTCAAATAAAATTGATACCCATTTTACCATAAAAGACGGAAAATTCATTCTTCAGGAAGATGACTTTCAATTCAAAAACTGGATAGAACAGTCTTTTGGCACTAAGGGTAAATTGATAGGAGGAGTAAAAGCCTATCAAAAAAAGCTTAGACAAAAGGCAAATAAGATGTTGGATGAATACCTTTCAAAGGCTAAGAAATAGTAGCCCCATTTTCAGCCGTATCTGAAGGAGTAACAGAGATCAAACTTCCGTCTTCATTTTCTGCAAACAAAATCATTCCTTGAGACTCAAAGCCCATTATTTTTCTGGGAGCAAGATTAGCCAAAACTGTCACTTTCTTTCCTACCATTTCTTCGGATGAAAAGTGTTTTGCTACGCCACTTAGAATGGTTCTTTTATCTATTCCGGTATCTACTGTGAATTTCAATAGCTTGTTGGATTTTGGAACAGGCTCAGCACTAAGTATCTCCCCTACTCTTATATCCATCTTCATAAAATCATCAAACTGAATCTCTTCTTTCATTGGTGTAATATTTGTTTGCTTACTATCTTTTTTCGCTTCTTTTGAGCTTTTAAGTTTTTGAATCTGCTTTTCAATTACTTCATCATCAATTTTGGTGAAAAGCAATTCCTGCTGATTTATTTGGTGACCTGATTTCAACAAATCACTTGCTCCTGCAGAATTCCAATCCTTAGTATCAATGTTGAGAATTGATCTCAATTTTTCAGATGTAAAAGGTAAAAATGGCTCCATCAAAATACTCAAAGAAGCAGATATTTGAAGAGCTATATTCATAATCGTAGATACTCTCTCCATATCAGTTTTTGCTAACTTCCATGGTTCAGTTTCAGCCAGATATTTATTTCCTAATCTTGCAAGATCCATTATCAAATTAAGAGCATCCCTGAACTTAAAATTATAAATAGCATCTCCAATCTTTCCCGGAAAAGTTTCAAGTTCTAAAAGCACCTGCTTATCAAGGCTTTTCAATTCCGTAACCACTGGAATTTTACCGTTAAAGTATTTGCGAGTCAGAACAACTGCACGATTTACAAAATTTCCAAGGATAGCAACCAGTTCACTATTATTTCTGGTTTGAAAATCCTTCCAGGTAAAGTCATTATCCTTATTTTCAGGTGCATTTGCAGCAAGAACGTATCTCAACACATCCTGTTGACCTGGAAAGTCCTCCAGATATTCATGCAACCAAACCGCCCAGTTTCTTGAAGTAGAAATCTTGTCCCCCTCCAAATTCATGAATTCATTAGCGGGTACATTATCAGCCAGAATATAATCACCATGTGACATAAGCATAGCAGGGAAAATGATACAATGAAAAACGATATTATCCTTACCTATGAAATGAACAAGTCTGGTACTTTCATCTTTCCAATAAGGCTCCCAGTTATCTCCAAGGAGTTCCTGAGTAGCAGTTATATAGCCAATTGGTGCATCAAACCAAACATATAGTACCTTTCCATCAGCATCTTTCAACGGAACTTTTACTCCCCAATCCAGGTCTCGAGTCATTGCTCTTGGCTCAAGACCCTGATTCAACCAGGATTTGCACTGACCCAATACATTTGATTTCCATTCAGGATGACCGTCGATATATTTCTGAATTTCAGGCTGTAGCTCATTTAGAGGTAGATACCAGTTTTTTGTCTCTTTCATGATTGGAGACTCCCCTGAAAGCATTGATCTTGGGTTTTTCAAATCTGTAGGACTTAATGAAGTACCACATTTTTCGCATTGATCACCGTATGCATTTTCATTACCGCAATTAGGGCAAGTACCTACTATATATCTATCTGCTAAAAATTGCCCTGTAGATTCGTCAAAATACTGTTCATTGGTCTTTTCCTCGAAAACTCCCTTGTTGTACAGGTTAAGAAAAAAATCTGAAGAAACCTTGTGATGGGATTCATTACTCGTTCTGCTGTAGATATCAAAGCTTATCCCAAAATCCTGAAAAGCATTTTTAATGATTTTATAATAGTGATCAACTATATCTGAAGGTCTTTTACCCTCATTCCTGGCTTTAAGAGTAATCGGAACTCCATGTTCATCGGTACCGGAGATAAATTTTACATCTTCCCCTTTACTTCTTAAATACCTGACATAAATATCTGCCGGTAAGTAACACCCTGCAAGGTGGCCTATGTGTATTGGACCATTTGCATAAATCAATGCAGCAGTAACTGTATGTCTTTTAAAGTCTTTTTGAGCCATATTTGTCCACTTCAAGGGAGCGCAAATATAGAGAATTCAATCGCCTGGAAGGAATTTATCTGCTCAAAGAATTATGTCTTGTAAAGGTGACCGGCAAAAGATTTCTTAATTGAAACTTCGGCCAATAATCAATTTCATTCTCTCAATCCATAGATAGCTTCGATTGTTGCCTTGATTTCATCAATTTCCTCAATCATGAGGCGATATCGATTGTATTTAAAAAGCTTGTACTCAAATGCCTTGACTAGCATATTTCTAAATTTATGATCGTTCTTTAGCTGGTCAAAGTCAATTGGGAAGTAGCCTATGGTTCGTACAACCCGATATTCCTGTATTGGCATGATGATTGGAAAATCAATCGAAGTTTCATCAAGTTCCAATGAATGCTTCAATGTACTATCTTCATTTATTAGAAAATTTTCTTCCATATAAGCTCCAAAGTATTCATTTAAGTCAGGAATGAAGGAAGTTTCCTTCATAATTCGTGGAAACAAATCCTGATAAAGATCTGACAAATCACCTAATAGAGAATCTGGGACTTCAGTTTCGGCATTAATATTTAGTAATCTATCATAACCTGTTCTGGAAGGAAAAGTAAACTCATCGTCAGTAGCAAAATAGAAATCAAAACAAAGTGTAGAATCAAACCGCAAATCTTTATCAAAATGATCACGTATCCGGGCATTACTTATAACACCAAGTCTGAGAAAATCAGCATCAGCTTTTAAATCTGATTTCATGCTTTCAGCATCATCGTAGATTTCCCAAATTATTTCTTCAACCATCTTTTCTTTTTCCCGCTGATTACTCCACTCATCAAGTGTAAATGCTCCCAAAATTGAAAACAAGATGACAAAGAACTCAATAACAAAATACCTTAGCGGATTATTCTTCATCATAAAAATGCATTCATTCTTTATGTAAAATAAAGCTTCTTATTGTTTTAGTTGAAAAAATCAAGAAATCAATGTAACAGTAGCTGAGTGTCTGTTAAAAGATTTTATCTAAATCTATATTTTACATCTAAAAGAAGCAAAAATATATACATAATAAACTCCGAACTTTTCAGTAAAGAAACATTTTCAAAATAGAAATCAAATTATCATCCGGATCTCTCAATCCTCATCTGTAAGAATAAAAATCTGGTTGACTGTTACATTAAAAACTTCAGAAATTTTTAACGCCAGTACTGTAGATGGAACATATCTGTTTTTTTCAATCGAATTAATAGTCTGTCTGGAAACACCTACTTTTTTAGCCAGATCTTCCTGAGTTATATCCAGTTTTGCCCTTTCTATTTTAAGACTATTCTTCATTCATTGATTTATTTTTCAAGATCCAGTATGAACCGTTTGCATAAGCTAGTAGTAATGAAACAATAGCTAAAGGTCCTCCCAGTTCTATCATCTTGAGTTCATAGTTGAAGAGTAAGCTGATCAGAAATGAAAATAAGGGGAGCATCAAAACAGCGATGAAAATGAATCGAATACCATGAAATGTTGATTTTAACCTAAGTAATTGATAGAATTCATCTTCATCTTTTTCTTGTGAGAATAAA
>CAYTFO010000015.1:15279-17457 GCA_964437135.1 uncultured Roseivirgaceae bacterium
GTGCCCGTATTGCTTTCGACTTCTTCTTCAACTTCTTCGTCACTTTTCACTTTTACTTTTACCTCTTCATCCTCATCTTTTTCTTGTGAGAATAAAAGCCAAAATAAGCCTAAGGATATCGGAACATGTAATAAGTATCCTCCAAATTCATCCCAATAATTTGCAAACTCTTGAGAGTCGACATGGAAAATAACTGTAGAAAACAGCAATAGTAGAAATGGTACGCCCCCAAAAATAAGTATCCAGCCATATTTTCTATACTGTTTTGGCAATAGAAATTGTTCAACTTTAATGAATGATTTCATAGAATTAGTGATTTAATATATGTCAAGTTTACTTTACATTTTGTAAAGATAATACGACAATATTATTTTTTTGTTACAATAGCACTTTATGCTACAATTAGTTCTAATTTTGCGGTTTATTTAAGTTTATGCAGGAAATAAGAAATATTGCAATAATTGCACACGTTGACCATGGAAAAACAACTCTGGTTGATAAAATAATTTATGCTTCAAAAATCTTTAGAGACAATGAAGAAAAAGGTGAGTTGATACTCGATAATAATGATCTTGAGAGAGAAAGAGGTATAACAATCCTGTCAAAAAACGTATCAGTTGAATATAAAAATGTCAAGATAAATATAATTGATACTCCTGGTCACGCAGATTTTGGCGGTGAAGTTGAGCGAGTATTGAAAATGGCAGATGGTGTAATCCTACTAGTAGATGCATTTGAAGGACCTATGCCCCAGACAAGATTTGTGCTTGGAAAAGCATTGGGCTTAGGACTAATGCCAATAGTTGTTGTAAATAAAGTTGATAAGGAAAACTGTCGACCTGACGAAGTTCATGAGCAGGTTTTTGATTTGATGTTCTCTCTCGATGCAACTGAAGAACAGCTTCATTTTGAAACTTTATACGGTTCATCCAAGCAGGGCTGGATGGGTGAAGACTGGAAAAATCCAACAGACAGTATCACACCATTACTGGATAAAATATTAGAGGTTATACCTCCTGCGCCCTATCATGAAGGAGTTCCATCAATGCAAATCACTTCTTTAGATTATTCTTCTTTTGTCGGTCGAATTGCAATAGGAAGGGTATATCAGGGAGATTTAAAAGAAGGTGCTCAATTAGGGCTAAGTAAAAAAGACGGTTCATTTAAAAAGATTAAAATAAAGGAACTTCATGTTTTTGAAGGTCTTGGAAAAAGAAAGGTCTCTGAAGTCCGATCAGGCGATATTTGTGCAATCACCGGTATTGAGGACTTCGACATTGGAGATACAATTACTGACATTGAAAATCCTTTAGTATTACCCAGAATCGCAATTGATGAGCCTACCATGAGTATGCTCTTCACCATCAATGACTCTCCATTCTTTGGAAAGGAAGGAAAGTTTGTAACTTCCAGACATTTGAGGGATCGACTACTAAAAGAGACAGAAAAAAACCTGGCTTTAAGAGTTCAGGAAACTGATTCAGAAGATAAATTTCTAGTTTTTGGAAGAGGTGTTTTACACTTATCAGTTTTGATTGAAACTATGAGAAGAGAAGGATATGAACTTCAGGTTGGTCAGCCGCAGGTATTATTCAAAGAAATCGATGGCGTGAAAAATGAACCCATTGAGCACCTTGTTATTGATGTGCCTGAAGAGTTTTCAGGTAAAGTAATCGAACAGGTAACTCAAAGAAAAGGTGAGCTAACAATCATGGAGCCAAAGGGAAATATTCAACATCTTGAGTTCGATATTCCTGCCAGAGGTCTTATTGGTTTGAGAAATAACATTCTTACTTCCACCAGTGGAGAAGCGGTTATGACACATAGATTTAAGGAATATCAACCGTTCAAGGGTGAAATATCTGGTAGAATAAATGGTTCACTGATTTCTATGGAAAATGGTATAGGTACTCCTTATGCAATAGATAAATTACAGGACAGAGGTAAATTCTTTGTTGATCCCGGAGTAGATGTTTACACAGGACAGGTAATTGGGGAACATTCCAGAACCAACGACCTGGTAGTAAATATCCAGAAAGGTAAAAAGCTGACGAATATGAGAGCTTCAGGGTCTGATCAGAACACCAAAATTGCTCCGGCAAGGAAGTTCTCTCTTGAAGAAGCATTGGAATACATCCAAAAAGATGAATATGTGGAATTGACACCTAAATCAATTCG
>CAYTFO010000015.1:17467-34635 GCA_964437135.1 uncultured Roseivirgaceae bacterium
GGATGAAAATGACAGAAAAAGATACACTAACAGTGCTAACTAAACCACACTAATCTCTGTATAACTTCAAATCAATTCCTTTAAGGTAAGTATTCAACTAACTTAACTGAATTGATTTCTGGTTTTACCATTTATCAGATTTTAATGACAAATTCACTTTTTTAGTCGTTTTTAGTTTAAAGCTCCGATTATGAAGTATGCCTTTTTATTTCTTGCTTATATGAGTTTCATAAACATCGAAGCTCAAAAATTAACAAGGGCAAGTATTGATTTAGTGAATGTCAAAGATGATAAAGTAAAGGTCAAAGTAAATGTGTCTACATTAACTCTGGATTCCATCGAATTCCAGATTCCAAAAGTAGTTCCGGGTACCTATTCCATTTCAGATTTTGGAAGATTCGTAGATTCATTAACTGCATATGATGTCAATGGTAAGATTCTTGAAATAAACAGGCTCTCTACAAACCGATGGATGATCTACAATGCTGCAGAACTTAAGACTATCGAATACTGGGTGAATGATACCTTTGATAAAACGGATAATTATAAGAATAACTATGTTTTTGAACCCGGAGGTACCAATATAGATGAAAAGAATGAAGTGTTTATAATAAACCCTTTTGGCTTTGTGGGATATCTTGAAGGGACCAAAATGGATCCTTTTGAATTGACAATTTATAAGAAACCTAAATGGTATGGTTCAACCTCACTAAATGCAACCTCATTAAGTGATTCAATGGATATCTATCATGCCAGGAACTATCATTACCTCGCGGATAATCCTCTCATGTATTGTAAGCCAGATACAATTACGAAGGATATTAACGGAACAAAAGTTTTGGTTTCTGTTTACTCACCTCGTAAAATGCTAAGCGCTGAGGAAATTATGGATAATATTTATGACCTCATGCTTGCTCAGACTGAATATCTTGGTGGGGAATTACCCGTTGATAAATATTCTTACCTGATCTTTTTAACCAATAAACAAGGATTGTCTGGCTCAATGGGAGCTCTTGAACATTCTTATTCATCTGTATATTATCTTCCAGAAGCAAGGGGATCGTATATCAGTAAAACGATAAGGGATGTTGCAGCTCATGAATTCTTGCATATTGTCACCCCTTTAAATATTCATTCTGAGGACATACATAACTTCAATTACATTAATCCAAGTATGTCTAAACATTTATGGCTGTATGAAGGAGTAACCGAATATAGCTCAATTCATGTTCAGGTAAGAAGCGGTTTATACTCACCTGAAGAATTTCTTTCAGAAATCAGGAGTAAATTATTTACGGCAGATAACTTTCCTTTGGTTTCTTTTACTGAAATGAGTGAAAAAATACTTGAAGAGGAGTATGAACCCTATTTCACAAATGTTTATTACAAGGGTGCATTAATCGCAATGTGTCTGGATTTGTATCTGCTAAAATATACTGAGGGACAAATGGACCTTCCAGGACTTCTTTCAGTGCTTTCAAAATCATATGGCCCTGATAAACCCTTTGATGATGATTCATTATTTGAACTTATTGGACAACTGACTTCTGAAGAAATAAAAAGCTTTCTCACAAGGTATGTTGAAGGTAATGAAGATCTGCCTTTAACCGAATGTCTTTCTTGGGCAGGGGTAGAATACAGTAAAGAATTTGTTGAAAAAAAATACTCTCTTGGCAATATTGGATTCATGCAAAATGAAGATGGAACCCTATTGAAGATTGTCGATATCTCAGAAATGAACGATTTCGGAGTCGAGATGGGGTATAAACATGGAGATATATTAATATCTGTAAATGGTGAAGAAATCTACCTGGATAACGCAGCTGATGTTTTCGAAAGTTTTCAAAACAATATTAAAACAGATAAAAAAGTAAAAGTTGAAGTTCTAAGAGAAATAAATGGCGAATTGAAAATAATCAAACTAAAAGCAAAGGCTATTCAAGTGGAAACAACAGAAAAGCATAAGATAGAATTTACCAAAAATCCCACTGATGATGCTATGGAGTTAAGAAATAAATGGCTTAATGGGCTTTGATTTTCTTCAACTGATTTCCGTTGTCATTAAACCAGTTACCTTTCACATCCATCACATAAAAACGAGCAAATAATTCCTCTGAGAACCACTTATTCTTTCTGGTTTGTTTGATAACATCTAAATGCTCACGTGAATTGTAAGCATATTCTTTCATCGATTTCTCATCTTCCCATATACTAAATGTTGCCTGTTGGAATAATGGCCACTCTCCTATTCCTTTAGAAAAAACTATACCAGGGCTTCGATTTACTCTTTTACCTACTGCCTTAACAGTTTTCCAAAAAGCAAAAAGTTTTGAGGGTTTTATAGTAGCTCTTGTTAAAACCGCTATTGTTGAATTCTTTTTTTCAGCAGCGATCGTAAATGGGTTTACATTAGACCATGTGCCATGAGAATGAATTGGAACTAACCAGAAGGATACATTTTTTTCCGACCTGGATATATATCCCTGTATATAATTTGATGAACTATGAAATTTTTGAGCAGCTTCCATTCCCGACCATGTACATAATAATCCGTAAACAGATAAATCCGGAATCCAACTAAACCCTGTACCTCCTCCCGATCCAAGGACTTTATAAAATTGCAATCCATGAACATTCTTGAGTATATCCTCAGAAGTGCCCATACCTTTCAAGGCAAAGTATTTTGCAGACCAGTTATTGAACTTAAAAAATGAAAATGTTACTACTTGATTCATATTAACCTAACTGATGTTGAACTAATTGTTCACAATTAAAATAAATACCATCTTTCTAAATTCCCGTTTCGGTTTATTCAACTCCCGACTCGTCAGTTTTCTGTTTTTGTTATAATGATTATAATCCACTTTAGTGTTGTGGTTTTAAGTTAAAAGCCCAAAGGACAACTCAAAATATAACTAAAATGAAAGGACAATCTAAAAATCTAATGATTACACTCATGTTGCTGGCATTTACAATTTCAGCAGCTAATGCACAGGACGAAGGATTCATCTATGGTAAAATAATTACCGTTGATGGAGTTACATACCAGGGTCCCATGAGATGGGGTAAAGAAGAAGTTTATTGGACTGATATGTTTAATGCTTCAAAAGACAAAAATGAAAATCTTAGGTATCTATCAAGAGATGAAAGAGAATATCTGGAAGAACAAAAATCAGATAACTTGGGGGACAGCTGGGGAAGCTGGAATGTGAAATGGGACTGGAGTGATGATTATGTTCATCAATTCGGAGTTCAATTTGGAGAAATAAAGAAAATCAAGCCATTTAGTCGAAATGAAGTTGATGTGGAACTTCAAAATGGAGATGTAATTGAGGTTAATGGTGATGGATACAATGACATAGGTTCTGATATTAAAATAATGGATGAAGAGATAGGAGAAATCTCTGTAAAGTGGAGTCGAATTGAGGAAATTGAATTTATGGCTACGCCTAAAAGACTGGAGAAAAAATTTGGTGAACCCTTTTATGGTGTTGTTGAAACAGAGATTGGTGAATTTACCGGATATATCCAATGGGATCATGATGAAAGAGTAAGTACAGATAAGCTTGATGGCGATACCTATGATGGAGATGTATCAATTGAGTTTGGAAAAATCAAGTCAATAGAAAGATATGGTAGTTCAAGAAGTAAGGTTGAGCTAAAAAGTGGCAGAGAACTAGAACTTAGAGGAAGTAATGATGTGAATAGTGAAAACAGAGGCGTGATTATCACTATTGAGGATCTTGGGAGAATTGATGTGGAATGGAGTGAATTTGAAAAGATTACATTTATTGATAATAAAGGCTCAGGTAAAGATTATGATTCATTTAAAAAGCAAACGAAATTAACTGGTAAAGTAATAACCACAGAAGGAACTACTCATACCGGGGCTATCATTTTTGATTTAGATGAGTCTTTCGATTACGAAGTATTAAATGGAGAAATTGATGATAACGAGCACATAATACCATTTAGAAATATAAGTTCAATCACACCCAAAAATTACAATTATTCAGAAGTAGTTCTTAAAAATGGAGAAAAACTAGTGTTGGGAGATGCACAGGATGTATCTGATGACAATGAAGGTGTAGTGGTTTTAACAAGTGGAGAACCTATATATATTCCCTGGAAAAAAATAGAAAAAATCAGCTTTAACTAAATACTTTTGAACAATCAGTTAACCCTGGCAGCAATTGTCAGGGTTTTTTTATGCATTTTAATTTATATTGGCATATTGGAATAAAGTTTATCTAAAATGGGTAAAGCACCTCAATACATATTATTGCTCCTCATTTTTTTTGGAATACTTTACGTAACTAAAATATACCAGAAAAAATATGTTCCGGTAGAGCTCACTGATGCAATCACAAGACCTGATATTCTTTTATCAAACTCAAAGCAATATGTTAAAAAGCATTCTTATGATCGAAGTCTTGTACAACTTAATGAAGCTATAGAGGCCTTGAGAAATATTGAGATCGATGTTGATTCACTAAGTAGAGCTAAAATAGATGAGAGCATTATAGATCTTGAGAAGGTAGTTCTTGAGTTTGAAAATAAAAACTTTAGAATTGAGGATATGAACGATGCATTTGCAAAAGCACTCAATGCACTTACTATTGCTGAATTACGGATCACGGAGACTTTACTAAAAGAGGAACATACTGTTGATGCAAGAATAGCATTGAAATATGGTATGTATCATCTAAAAAATGCCATCAAATACACTGAAGGTAAAAAGAAAATCTACGAAGGTCATATTTACGATGAAATAGATTCGCTACTTCATAGTGGGTCAATGGATAAAGAGGAAATGATCAATAAAATCGAATTTATGATTGCCGAATTGGACCAACTTATAGAAGACTCAAATATCTCTGAAGAAAAAACTTCTGGCCACTAATAACTTCTTAAAGTTAATAATTTATTAAGAATTGCATTTCTCTCATCTTATAAGAAATCACTATATTTTTCAATAGTTTTTGAGGGATTAATATAATTATCAGTAGTGAAATGTAACTTTTTTGATTCAAAATTCGTGTATTTATAATGATATCATTTTGATATTACTATAAATCACTCATAAATTTGACTTCAATGGAAAAAAATGAAAAAAACCACGAGCCGATATCAGGATACATAATGTTGATATTGGCAATTGTATTATTAGCAATTGCATTATTTATGTTCATAGCCATAAAAAACCCATTAGGTCTTATTGCACTGCTTGCATTTTTAATTATGCTGCCTGGGTTTTTCTTTGTGAATCCAAACGGATCCAGAGTTCTTGTACTTTTTGGGAAATACATTGGAACAGTAAAATTGAATGGCTTTTTCTGGGTCAACCCTTTTTACATGAAAAAATCAATCTCACTGAGAGCAAGAAATTTTGATAGCGAAAGAGTGAAAGTAAACGATAAACTTGGTAACCCAATCTTAATTTCAGTGATTCTGGTATGGAAAGTAAATGATACTTATGCTGCTGCATTTGAAGTTGATGATTATGAGAACTTTGTGAGAGTACAAACTGATGCTGCCGTAAGAAAAATGGCTGCAAGATATCCTTATGATAATTTTGATGATGAGCAGGCTGAGATAACTCTTAGATCTGGTTTGGATGAAGTAAACGAAGCTCTGGAAAGAGAAATAGAAGATCGTTTGAAAATTGCAGGTATAGATATATTAGAGGCCCGTATTGGTTATCTGGCTTATGCTGAAGAAATAGCAAGTGCGATGTTGAGAAGACAACAGGCTACAGCAATTGTAGCTGCAAGACATAAGATTGTTGAAGGAGCAGTAAGTATGGTTGAGATGGCTCTGGATCAGCTTAATCAGAAGCAAATCATAGATCTGGATGAAGAGAAAAAAGCAGCAATGGTTAGCAATCTTATGGTTGTACTATGTGCAGATAAGGATGTATCACCAGTTGTGAATTCAGGAACGTTACATCATTAAGATGAAAGGAAAAGTTCTTTTCAGAGAAACTCAAACATTTCGGGGAGTCCCTTTTTATGCAATCATTACCTTTAGTTTATTGGCAATTTTAATTCCCGTTTACTATAGGTTTTTTGATCAGGTTGTTCTCGGTAATAAGACTAGTGAAACTTCTGAGACATCCTATATTATACTGGTTTTATTCGTCACATTAATTGTCATAGGTATTTTAGTTTTTGTATATGTCCATAAACTGGAAATAGAAATAGATGAAAGCATTATAAGATATAGGTTGTCTCCTTATCATTCATCTTTTAAGACAATTAAAAAAGAAAAGATTAAGGAAATTTACGTAAGAAAATATTCTCCAGTTTATGAATATGGGGGATGGGGATTAAGATGGAGTTTGTTTAATGGTAAAGCCTATAATATTTGGGGAAATAAGGGACTTCAAATTGTTTTTACAAACAATAAGAAATTATTAATCGGAACTCAAAAGCCAGAAGAACTAAATAACATTGTTGAAGACTGGAAGAAGGAGAAGAAATATGGCTAAGAAAAAACCATTTGCATTAAGAATTGAAGAATCATATATGAAAGCTATCGAAAAATGGGCTGCAGATGAATTCAGAAGTACTAATGGCCAAATAGAATTTATAATCCATGAAGCTTTGAGAAAAAATGGAAGACTACCTAAAAAAAATAATGACTAAGAAAGAATTTTAGTTGTTTGCTTTATCTCAATTGGCTTTTTCCATCTAATCATTACTGCAGAAACCTTTTCGTTGTCGTACCTTTCCTCAGGCACTACTACAAATCCATTCCTTTTATAAAAGTTGAGAGGAGATTTGTATTTCTCACCGCTAGCTTTTCGATCATTATCGTGATCAACCACCCAACCGTATAGTTCCTCTTCATTTTCTTTGAGCTTCTTTACTAATTTTGTTCCCAGTTTATTTCCCTGGTAGTCAGTGTCTACAATAATACTAAACCACCGTTGACCGTCTCTATCAAAGATCATACTCCATGCTATCACTTCTTCATCAGAACTCAAAATCAAAAAGTGATCAATGTTGTCCATTCTCTTCAAATGTGCCCTGAATTCGGAAAGTTCACTAAACAGTAAACCGGAAGGATATTCGTTATTCCAAAGTTGATATATTGACTCTCGCTGTTCTGCAGTCAGGGATTTCGTAACCAAAATTTTCATGATGTGGTGGTGACTATTAGTGATAATTTAGCTATAAAATCAGTCAAAATCAATAAACCTTGTCCATCAAATATCAATTGCTCTCATAATTCTACTCTATTTTCGAAACGTGCAATATTGAATCCCAGCTCTATGATATGTTTAGATTCAATAAAAAATGTATTAAGTAAAGGGTTTGTGTGATTAAAATGAATAAAGAATACTTTCTCTTTGAATTCATTGCTTTCATTTTCGAACAGTTTTACAGATTCAGAAACAAAAGGATGAGGAATTTCTGAAATGTTTCTATAGTTAACTTCTTTTGAATTGTAAAAAGTAGCATCAATAAATGCATAATCGACCTTTTCTATTTCCTCGATGATATCCTTATCCCACTTTTTCTATTTATCTATATCTGGAATGAAAAGCACTTTTTTGTTGGGGCCAGAAATTCTATATCCTATAGTTTCTGAGTATTCATCTCTATGAGGAACCTTCAAAGGTTCTATTGTTACATCAGAAGATATTCTTACAGGGGTTTCATCATAGATTTCTTTTAGTAAAATATTTTCTTCTTTAACCAATTGATCCCATGGGCCATTATTACTTAAAAAAGATAGCATTCTTGGCATTGCAAACACGTCAACATTTCTTGAATTTTTAGCCTCTTTTCCAAAATAAACCAATCCAATATAATGACCAATATGGGCATGTGTCAGGAAAACACCGTCTGGCATCACTTCCAAGTCTCTGTTTGCAACCTTATTTAAATATGCGTTTTGTCGAGAAATATCAGGAGTTGCTTCAAAGAGAAATGTTTTGTTTCTTTCCGGGATCACAAGACCGAGTGAAACTACCATTCTCTCACTATCCGGGGTATCAAAAAGAGCACGACAGCAGTCTTTATTACAACCCATGTGAGGAGAGCCAGCGTCCTGAACATTCCCAAGCACAACAACAAATGGACTATCTTTTAATGTATCATTCGGAGAAAATGAGAAAAAAACAACTCTTAAAAATAGAAGGAAAAATAATTCAATCATAAAATTGATATTGAGTCATAAATTAAGAGTTTAGACCAGTGATTTTTATATTTTTCAACAAATTCTTTATGAATTGCCTCATCCTGGTATTTTTCCTGATCTACTTCTGTTTCAAATGTTACTATCAAACAATACGTGTAACTATTATCTATTATAGGACGGTTTGTCTCTGCAGGTTTACCTAAATGATAGGAAACAATAAATTTAGAATTGTTAATAAATTTTGCACAATCCTCCTCAAAACTTTTTTGAAGATTTACATCATCCGGATTATCAAACCAAATTAAAACAGTATGTGAGAAAACTCCATTTTTTTGAGTCTTATCGGCTTGACTTTGAACGAAATTACATCCATATAATAAAGTGACCATCGTAAATAGACTTAGTATTTTAATTTTCATTTGTGAAATGTTATGTTCATCTATTTTTTATCTAATCAAATTAAATCATATTTTATTCAAATAAATTACTTCTAATATTGATCCTAAGAAAATGATTTAGTTAAGTACATATGCATATGTGACAATATTCACGATATATTTAATATGATTTTAACATTTTTGAAGATATGGATAAGTATAAAATACTTAAACTTATATTAGTATGCATTATATGTGTATCTGTAGTATATGGTACGATTTATATTATTCAATCCTATTTCTAAACAATATTGAAAAATGAAAAAAAATATGGGAAATACAGATAGAATTATCAGAGTGGTAATTGCTATCATCTTCGCCGCACTTTACATAATGGAAGTTGTTACAGGTACCTTAGGTATCGTATTAGTGGCAATAGCAGCAATATTTTTATTGACCAGCTTTGTAAGCTTCTGCCCGCTTTATGCCCCATTTGGCATAAAAACCTGCACGAAAAATTAATTTCTGAATCCAGAAATAATTCCCACCTTCCATTAAACGCAGTGCAATAAAAGGTGGCTTATCGATTTTTAATTAAGTTGCAATTCTATGAAGGTAAAAAACATCATTGTAATTGCAACTTTAATGCTTATTGGAGAACTTATCTTTCTCCTTCCTTTCGTAGTAACCAGAATTTTTCGTCCGACTTTTTTAAAAGTTTTTGAGATCAATAATCTTCAATTAGGTTCAGCTTTTTCAGTTTACGGAATAGTTGCAATGTTTTCTTATTTTGCCGGCGGTCCATTTGCTGATAGATTTTCCCCACGCAAATTGCTTCCCAGTGCTTTTATAGCAACTGCTATAGGTGGTTTTATGATGGCTACTATACCATCAATCTGGACACTCACTTTACTTTATGGCTTCTGGGGATTTACAACAATTCTATTGTTTTGGGCAGCATATATAAAGGCACAACGTGAATTCGGTGGCAAATATTCTCAAGGAAAATCGTTTGGTATTGTGGATGCTGGAAGAGGCTTAGTTGCTGCTGTGTTAGCTTCCAGTTCAGTTTTTCTCCTGGATGCACTTCTCCCGGTATCAGCAGACATTGCTACTTATGATGATTTCTCAATAGCATTGAGTTCGATCATTAGCATTTTTTCAATTCTCACTTTGGTAGGAGCTATCCTTGTTTGGTTCTTTCTAAAAGATGATCGTTTTGAGAAAGGAAATTACCCAAGGCTTTCTTTAAAGGGTGTTCAAAAAGTCACGAAAGAACCTTCTGTATGGTTGCAGTCTACAATTATATTATGTGCATACGTCGGATATAAATGCACAGATGATTTTTCACTTTATGCAAGTGATGCATTTGGATATAATGATGTAAATGCTGCACATATGGCTACTGTATCCTTTTGGATGAGACCTGTCGCAGCAATAGTTGCCGGCTTTCTGGGTGACAGATTGATCCACTCCCAAATCATAAAGTATTGCTTTTTGATTGTGCTAGCAGGTAGTTTTTTAATAGCCTCAGGATTTCTTGAAAAAGACATGACTGTTTTGATCATTATTTCAATAGCTAGTACCAGTGCCGGAATATATGGATTAAGAGGTCTGTATTATGCTCTGTTTCAGGAGTCTAATCTTCCAATTGTATTTACAGGCAGTGCTGCAGGTCTTGTTTCAGTGATTGGCTATACACCGGATATCTTTATGGGTCCTTTGATGGGTGTCATCCTTGATAGTAATCCCGGAGAATTGGGTCACCAATATCTATTTATGGTGCTTGGAGGATTTTCTATTCTTGGGTATATGGCAGCTTCGGTTTTCAGGAGAATTGTGAAAGATAAAAGGATCTTTTAGCTATGGTATATCAGACTTTTTCTAATTCAATAAAAAGTTCACGACCTTTTCTCTGAGGTATAGAATTATGAGCAATATCCATGTTCAAAATTCTAAACTTATCACCAAAAAGTAATTCATACTCATTTTTACCACCCCCATAAGGAGGGCGATCACTAAACATTGGATCATCCCATAATAAGCCTACCAATTTTCCATTATCCTTCAATAAATCATATGTTTTTTCAACATAATCAGCTCTCAATTGTGGATCAATAGCACAAAAAAAAGTCTGTTCTATTATCAGATCATAGGTTCCTTTATGATCAAAAAAGTCCTGAATATGAATATTTGATTTCGGAAAATTGGGATAGTAACCGATGAAGTTTTCAACTGCTTTTTTTGAAAAATCCAGTAAATGAGTATTATAAAATCCTCTCTCGAATAAATACCCAACTTCATGAGCATTTCCTGCTCCGGGAACTAAGATTTTAATGTCCCTATTTTCTAATTGATCTATGAATTCCTTTATAGGTGTACTTACATATCCAATATCCCAGCCTGTATGACCTTCAATATATCTGGTGTTCCAGTAATCTGAATCCAAAAAAGTCATTATTGAATATTGGAAAGGTTTCCAGCCAGACGATTAAGAGTGATCTCTGATTGCTTAGCTTCAAATTGCGCCTGCAAATATCTAATTTGAGCATTCACAGCATTAACCTGAGCCTGTCTGAGTTGAACTGCATCGGTAACCCCCAACTTAAATCTTTCCAGTGCTATTGCTGCATTCTCGAAAGCAATATCAAAATTCTGGGATTCTATCTGTAATAGAGTTAGGTTATTTATGTAGTTGTTATAATTAGTCTTAATCTGAGTTTCGATATTTAGTAACAAACTCTCGAGTTGATATTGACTTGATTCAGCCAAAATTTCTGCATTTTGTATAGCTCTCCGTCTGTTAAATCCTTCAAAAATTGTGAAACGAGCACCAAAGCCATAATTCAGACCTGTAGTTTCATTTCTAAATAAAAATCCTGCTTCGCTTTCAAGGTTTGAATAATTATATCCCATATTGAAATCAATCTGCGGTAATAGTTCAGCCTGCAATTCTTTTCTCTGTTGTTTAGTAATTTGATAATCAAGTTCCTGCGCAAGAATTTGAGGGTTTCTGTTTTGAGCACTTTCTAATAGATCTCCCAGCACTAAAGTTGAATCGATTTGAAATACTGAATCCACAGTAAAGTCGGTATCCCTTTTGATAGACATGATGTTTATCAAAGCAAGTTTTGTATCTACTAGTTGCTGATTCTGTCTGATAGAAGCAGAAACATCCGTATTTAAATCAACCTGTGCCTGAAGAAGTGATAATTTTGATTCTTTACCTAATTCGTATTTTTCCCTTACAATCCTAAGTCTCTCCTCTGAAAACTCGATTGCGCGTTGAAGCAGATCCTGTCTGTCCTGTTCTAACGCCAGCAAATAATAAAACGACAAAGCATCAGCAAGGGTAACATCTACATCAAATTTGTAGTCGTAGTAGGCCTGTACACTTTGATTTTCTAACCTGTCTTTAGCTATAAACATTCTGGTACCATCAAACAATGTCCAGGAAAGATCCACTCCTGCTCCGTAAACCTGTCTCTTAGCTCCATTTCTGGATTGAGTATCACCGTTTACAAACTCCTGTTCGGTATCCTGTGAACTTTTGTCAAAGTTTGCATTTGCAATCACTGAAGGTAAAAAGCCTGCATTTCCAATAGCATTATTATTATCTGCTATTTGAGATACATTTTTTGATATCTTGATCTGAAAATTATTCTCTAGGGTAATTCCCATCATATCTTCCACGGTCAGAAGAGAATCCCCTGTTTGGGCATAACCTATCGTTGCTAAGATAGAAAGAATGAAAAAATTTAATGCTTTCCTCATTAAAATCGTGCAAGTCGTTTTTCTCTGCTTGTCAAATATGTATAGATAGCCGGTATCACAAATAAACTAAGGAATGTCGCTAAAAACATACCTCCGATTACTGCAACTCCCATTGACACCCTGCTCTCAGAACCAGCTCCTAAAGCAAGTGCTATGGGTAGTATTCCCAATATTGTTGATAAAGAAGTCATTAAAATTGGTCTAAACCTTGCTTTTGCAGCACCTATAATCGCTTCTTCAATATCCATTCCCTTTGCTTTTCTCTGGTTAGCAAATTCAACGATAAGAATACCGTTTTTAGTAACCAATCCAATCAACATTATCATTCCAATCTGAGAAAAGATATTTACAGTCTCATTGAAATACCATAAGCTTACTAATGCACCCATCAATGCGAGTGGTACCGTAAACATGATAATCAATGGATCCCGGAAACTTTCAAACTGTGCAGCAAGAACCAGGTAAATCAATACTAGTGCTAGTGCAAAAGCGAAATAGAGGTTACTTGAACTCTCCTGAAACTCTCTTGATGATCCTGATAAAGCAGTCTGAAAGGTTTCATCTAATACTTTATCAGCAATTCTGTTCATTTCCTCAAGCCCCTGTCCCAAACTTACACCCGGTGCCAAATCTGCAGAGATCGTAGTTGAGGCAAATCTATTGAAACGGAAAAGCTGGGGAGGTGTTGACTGTTCTCTTAAAGAAACCAGATTATCCAATTGCGTTAGCTGATTATCCCGTGTACTAATATAAATTGATCGTAAATCCAGTGGTTCATTTCTGTTTTCTCTTTCTACCTGCCCGATAACCTGATATTGTTTACCATTCATTATAAAATAACCAAATCGGCTACCACTTAAGCTTAACTGGAGTGTCTGAGCTATATCCCTTACCGAAACATTAAGATTAGTTGCTTTTTCCCTGTCAATAGTAACTTCAATTTCAGGTTTCGTGAATTTTAGATCGGTATCGACATAAGTAAAAAATGAGCTGTTTTGAGCTTCCTCCATAAACACAGGTAAAGCTTTTTTAAGATCATCAAGGTTTCTCCCCTGAATCACAAAACTAACCGGTAGCCCTCCTCTTCTATTACCAATAGTTTGTGGCTCTGTAATAAAACCTCTGGCCATTGTATTAGCAGAAATTTTAGGTCTGATTGCGTTTACAATATCTTTCTGGCTTCTTTCTCTTGTGGTAGCATCAGAGAGTTTTGCAATAATAAATGCCGAATTGACAGAACTGGAAGCTCCAAAACCAGGAGAAGTTACAGAAACAACACTTTCAGCCTCAGGCACTTCATCCTGCACCATTTGGGTAATTTCCTGTACATACTCATCCATATACTCAAATGTAGTTCCTTCAGGACCTGAAGCTATAATTCTAAAAGTAGCTCTGTCTTCCATTGGAGCAAGTTCTTTTGGAATTAGGCCAACTAAAAAGAATATAAGAAACGAAGCTCCAATAACAATCACACCTGAAACCCATCTAAACTTCATGAAACTATCAAGTGCATTATTGTATTTCGTATTTAACCACACAAAAAATGGCTCTGTAGCCGTATATAACCACTGCTTCTTTTCTCTCTTTTTCAAAAGCTTTGTTGAGAGCATCGGGCAAAGTGTAAGTGCTACAAAAGAGGAAATGATTACAGCACCTGCAAGTGTTATTCCAAACTCCCTGAATAATCTTCCGGTAAGTCCCTCCAGAAATACAATTGGGAAAAACACGGATGTTAATGCTACGGTAGTGGAAATCACAGCAAAGAAAATTTCCTCTGTTCCTCTTTTACCTGCTTCTTTAGGTTCCTCTCCGTCTTCTATTTTCGTATAGATATTTTCCAGAACCACAATTGCATCATCGACCACTAATCCAATTGCCAGAACAATTCCCAGAAGTGTTAGTACATTAATGGAGAAATCCAAAGTGTACATGATAAAGAATGAACCAATTAAAGAAATTGGTACTGTTATTACTGGAATAAAAGTGGTTCTCCAGTCCCTTAAAAATGCGAAAATGATAATCACAACAAGTCCGAAAGCGATAAAAATAGTCTGCTTAACTTCCTCAATTGAATCACTAATGTACCTGGTATTATCAAAAGCAACTGCAGTTTCTATATCATCAGGAATGTTATTTTGCATCCCTTCCAGTCTCTTGTAAAATTCTTCCGCAATTTCCAGGTTATTTGAACCTGGTTGTGGAACAATAGCATTGATTACCATGGGTATTCCATTGGTCCTCAAAGCTGTTCTTTCATTTTCGGGGGCTAACTCTGCCCTTCCAATATCTGAAAACCGGATTACTCCGTTATTATCATCTCTGATGATGAGGTCATTGAATTCCTGTGTTGAAGATAATCTACCAACTGTACGAACCGTCAACTCCATGTTTGATCCTTCGATTCTTCCACTTGGTAATTCAACATTCTGGGCATTAACAGCATTGAAAACATCAAGAGGTGTTACTTTATAGGCTGCAAGTCGGTTTGGATCCATATAAAGTCGGATTGAGTACTTTTTCGAACCCCAAACTCTTACTTCTGAAACTCCACTTATGGTTTGAAAAGTCTCTTTGAAGATATTTTCACCAATATCAGTTAACTCAAGCAGATTTCTTTTTGTACTATAAATCCTGAGAGCAATAATCGGACTTGAGTCAGCATCTGCTTTAGTCACCTGCGGGGGATCTGCATCTGGTGGGATTCTGCCTAAAGCACGGCTCACCCTGTCTCTAACATCGTTTGCTGCACTCTCTAGATCTGCATCCAGTCCAAATTCGACCGTAATTGTAGATCTACCATCTCTACTAACAGATGTCAATGACTTGATACCATCTATACCATTTATGGATTCTTCAAGAGGTTCTGTGATCTGAGTCTCAATTACATCAGCACTCGCACCAGTATAACTAGTAGAGACTGTAATCACCGGAGGATCAACGCTTGGATATTCTCTTACACCCAAATATGAAAACCCAATTACTCCGAAAAGTACAATTACAATCGACATTACGATTGCCAACACAGGTCGATCAATAGAAAGATTAGCAAGACTTGCCATTACATTTGAATTTTTACTTCCATTCCCTGTCTAATTTGTAACAGGCCACTTGTGATTACTACATCACCTTCTGTAAGTCCTGAAGTAATTTGAATTTTATCTTCAGTCCTGATCCCTGTTTCAACTTCTTTTGAAGAAACAGTACCATTGTCAAAAACCCATACTTTAGTTCCCCCCAGTTCCGAAATAAGTGCCTGAGTGGGAATCATAATTGCATCATCGTAGGTATCCAGAATCAAATTGATTTTCGCAAACTGCCCTGGTAATAATTTATTTTCATTATTTGGCGAAACAGCTCTAAGATTTATGCTTCTGCTTTGAAGATCTATTTGGGGTTCGATTGCATATATTTCTCCGTTAAATGAATTTTCATAGGCATCTACCGAAAAGATTATTTTATCACCCTCATTTACATCCTCCAGATATCTTCCAGGTACCGAGAAATCTATTTTCACTGGATCAATCTTATAAATTGTGGTAATTATTTCATTAGGATTAATGTAGCTTCCTACTGATATCTGTCTTAAACCTATAATACCGTCAAAAGGCGCCTTAATGGTGTGTTTTTGTTTCCTTACCTTGTAGAGATTAATATCTGCAATGGTAGTATTAAGTGTTGTTAGTGCTATCTCATACTCTTCTCTGCTAATTGCCTCACTTTCCAATAATTTACGTTGACGTTCTTCACTATCTTCATTGAGTTTTTTTGTAAACTCTAGTTTAGTTAGTTCGGCATCAATTTCGTCTGCATTTAAAGAAACGAGTATTTGACCTTTTTTTACATATTGACCTTCTTTGAAATGAATTTGACCGACCTTAGCCGAAACTTCACTATTCAATTCTACGGATTCGTCTGCCACCACTGTACCTGTAACCTTAATATTAAAGTCTA
Source organism: uncultured Roseivirgaceae bacterium (assembly GCA_964437135.1). GTDB lineage: Bacteria > Bacteroidota > Bacteroidia > Cytophagales > Cyclobacteriaceae > CAYTFO01. Next base: position 33,718 of record CAYTFO010000015.1, read on the forward strand.
TGGTTTGAGGTTCAATCTTTAAACCATTTACCGTAAGAATATCTGATTTTGAGGCAGTACTTCCTGTTGAACCCTCCTCTTTATCGGAAAAATCAATTTTGGGATACGCTATAATAAAAATTATGATTGCTACTATAATTATGTATAGTACCCTTTTAAAAATCTTATTCATTACAATTAATTACTACAATACTACCTAAATAAGCGATTATTGTTTAGTACTATTACAACAATCTCATTCTGCTTACATAAATGGTAATTTATTATTTCATTCTGAAGGAAATCTGAAATTGATTAGAAAAATAGTCCATATTGATATGGATGCTTTTTACGCATCAGTTGAGCAACGTGAAAACAGTGACCTTAAAGGAAAACCAGTTGCAGTAGGAGGCTCAAGAAAACGTGGAGTAGTTGCAGCAGCCAGTTATGAAGCCCGAAAGTATGGTGTCAAATCGGCGATGCCATCAGTAGTTGCCGCCAGACTTTGCCCTGATCTTGTATTTGTAAAACCACAATTTGAACTATATAAATCGGTATCAAAAGAAGTAAGATCAATTTTCGAGGAATACACAAGCCTTGTAGAACCACTTTCACTCGATGAAGCTTATTTGGATGTAACAAATCCCCTTATCGATAAGCCTTCCGCTACTTTAATTGCCCAGGAAATAAGAAAAAAAATTTTTGAAAGAACACAACTGACTGCCTCAGCCGGAATATCATATTGCAAATTCCTGGCAAAAATTGCATCTGATGTGAATAAACCTAACGGATACTTTGTAATTCTACCGGAAGAAGCAGAGTTGTTTCTGGAAAAATTGCCAATTCGCAAATTTCACGGCATTGGAAAAGTCACAGCTGAAAAAATGAAAAAAGCCGGAATTTTTTACGGGAAGGAATTGAAAATGAAAAGTCTAAATG
>CAYTFO010000016.1:0-438 GCA_964437135.1 uncultured Roseivirgaceae bacterium
CCGCATTCCTTTGAAGTATAACCACATTATTTTAAGCTTTGAACCAGATTTCTTTCTTCCCATTTCCATCGCATCCCAGAGTTCGTCAGGAACCTGATCAAGCATATTGAATTCACCTGCTCCTTTGAGCCACTCACCTCCATCAATTGTTATAACTTCTCCGTTTACATAAGCAGAATAATCAGAAACTAAATAGGCAGCCAGATTTGCTAATTCCTGATGCTCTCCTACTCTACCAATGGGCACCTTAATTGCAGGATCAAACTTTTTCTTGAGATCGCCTGGTAAAAGTCTGCTCCAGGCACCTTCAGTTGGGAATGGTCCGGGAGCAATCGCATTACTTCTTATTCCATATTTTGCCCACTCAACTGCTAGGGATTTTGTCATTGCCAATACTCCGGCTTTTGAAGCTGCCGAAGGGACTACATATCCGGATCC
>CAYTFO010000016.1:448-19053 GCA_964437135.1 uncultured Roseivirgaceae bacterium
ATAAGTTGTTACAATGTTCAGGATATTACCAGCCTGCTTATTTTTTATCCAGTCCTTGCCAATAATCAGTGTGAAATTATAGCTTCCTCTCAAAACTATATCTACAACAGTATCAAATGCATTGGTTGAAAGCCTTTCGGTTGGACTAATGAAATTACCTGCTGCGTTATTTAAAAGAACGTCCACTCTGCCATATGCTTCCTTTGTTTTATTATATACTTCTTCAACATTAGCAGCATCTCTAACATCACAGGCCAGCGGTAAAACCTGTCCGCCTGTTTTTTCATTTATTTCAGTAGCAGTTTTTTCTAATACATCCAGCTTTCGACTGCATATCATAACTTTTGCTCCAAGTGATGAAAAATAGGTTGCCATGGATTTGCCCAATCCTGTTCCACCACCTGTAACAATGATTACTTTGTCTTTAAGAGTATCCTCTTTCAGCATTCCCTGATTATACAGCATATGAAAATTATTTAAGAATTAATGTTTTCTTTTATTCAATAAGCAATATAATCAAATAATAGAATGCTGTTAAATGCCTTAAAATTTGTTATCGTTGAGGCAGCTTTCGCATGACAGTACCATAAGTAAATGTCCCCAATAATGCGGCTAGAAGTACAACACCGAAAGTAAAATATCCATTACCGATAAGAATATAAACAGGTCCGGGACAGGCACCTGTTAAAGCCCATCCCAATCCAAATATTATTCCTCCAAATAATGGTTTCACGACAAATTTTGGCTTTGGTGCGATGATGATAGGATTACCATCAATATCGTTTAAGCCATAGTATTTTATCAATCTTGTAACAATTACTCCAAGGACAACAGCTGAACCTATCACACCGTACATATGAAATGACTCAAATCTGAACATTTCATAAATCCTATACCATGAAATGACTTCTGCTTTTGTCAAAACTATTCCAAACAGAACTCCGGCAAACATATATAGTAAATGTTTTTTCATAACAAGCCTGGAATTATTAAATGTGTAACAATCAGACCACCAATAAAGAATCCAATCACCGCAATCAGCGAAGGTAGCTGTAGGTCACTCAACCCACTTATTGCATGTCCGGAAGTGCAACCACCGGCGTATCTAGTACCAAAACCTATCAAAAAACCTCCCAGAATCATAAAGACAGCGCCCTGAAGAGTAAAAAGATTTTCAAAAGTAAATATCGGTGGTAAATATGAACTCCCTGGATTTTCAATACCCATTTCTATAAGGTTTTGCTTTGTACTTTCACTTAATTTTATTGCAGTATCTGAAGTCATAAATTCAGAAGCAATAAAACCTCCCAATATTGCTCCCACAATAAATGTGATATTCCATACCCTATCACGCCATTTAAAGTCAAAATACGAAGCTATTTTACCTGCTCCTCCAACACTGCATACAGTTTCCAGAGTAGATGAAACTCCAAATCTCCTTCCAAAAAACAGCATTAAAAACATAATAAATGCAATCAATGGCCCTGCGACATACCATGGCCAGGGTTGAGTTATCCAATTCATACTTTTTCTATTTTATTTTCATTAACCAACAAATGACAAAAGAGATTCAAAAGAAAATCAATAATGTCTTTGCTTAGACAAAATTAAACATGAATATAGGTTAATATGTTCGAATGTCAAACTAAAGCGATTGAATCCACTCTTTAACTACTTTTATTCCTTCCTCATGGTTCGTCTTGCGTCCGAGCTCAGGCATCATAACTCCCGGGTCCAATGATATGATTCTTTGATAAAGAATAGACTTTTCAGGACTTCCTGGGAAAATCGCATATCGAAGTCCTTTTGAACCTCTTCCAGCAGCAACAGGAGGTTTATTTATTCCTAATTTATAGGGGTCATTTTCATTATAGGTAAGATATAAGCCTGAATTTTTGGCTGGTCCCTCTGTCGAATGGCAATGTGCACAATTTACATCCAGCCACGCTCTTGCTCTCTCAGCAAGGGTCCCTGATTCTTCATCTTCCCAGACCGGAACTCTTGGCACCTCTTCTATTGCTGGTAAATTATCAAGTTTCTGCATTTGATTCCAGGTCACCAGCAAATTACTCTCTTTACTCTTAGCTGGTCTATTCAGGTTTCTGGCCTTTGGCCCGATTGAAGTCATTCTTCCATTTTTTTCATGACAGCTTTTGCATTGAACTAGATTTGGAACAGAGTAACTTACTTGCTTGAGTTTCCCTTCCTTATCTGTCCAACTCACTGGCCTGTCTTTACCTGTGATGGTTAGTATTGCATCAGTTTGTTCCTCATTCCAAACATACGTCCATGCATTCCATCCAATTTTTTCCTTTACTAATAGCCTGGTTTCAACAATATCTTTTTTAGAATTACTATTTCGAAAATCTGATGGGTAATAAAATGTCTTGACAAGTATTGTGCTATCAGGGAATGTAAAAACCTCAGTTTTATCGTATTTCATTTTACCATTTTCCGGTAGTATTATAAACCTGCTTTTATAAGCGTAGTCTGTAAATAACGGAGTGTTTAAATCATAAGGCAATGCATAATCTACCGGAACAAGATCAGAAATTTTACCCTTAAACAAATTCCATTCTGAAAGCCTGTCCGGGACATCAAGTTTAGCTGAATTACCTAAGGATACTTCCTCAACCTCATAGGTAGTTTTATTGCTCTCAGTTGAACAAGCTAAAATAAAAACTAAAAGAAAAGGCAGGACTTTAGTCATAAATCAAAAATTGGGCTGATAGGTTCGAGTGAACAATCAAATTGTGAACTTTCAGAGTTTAGATTTTCAAAATCATTGGCTGCATCAAGATTTGCTATCTTCACTTCCTCATTATTCTGAATACAGAGTGACAATTCTTCAATATCAGATGTAATCCCATCTATAACAATATCAGGTGTGCCAAATGGAAACTTAGTTAGAAATAGCAGTCCAAATTCATTTTTTAATGTGGGAAAGATATGCTTATTTCTGATTTCATTGTCATGAATATATATTTCATTATAGTAAGGACTATATTCAGTGTCAGCTTTAGCGATCTGCACATTTTCATCTAGTTGTGTTCCGGATTCCTCAGCAGCATTTATAGCTTCCACCAACAAATAAGATGCAATCCCTATACCCATTGTTTTATTATTGACAATTTCATTTCCAAAAATTTCAATATTACGGGTTGCCAGCAACATAATTCCCGTCCCTGGTGGCACCGTAGCCACTATATTTCCTTCTGGTGCAAAATTTCTGAAATTGTTTCCATAAACCCTGTTTTCATAAACTCTGGTTGTATGACCATACTGGGTAAGACCCGGTAAATCGAAAACCAAAATACCTCCGGTATTATTATAGGCTTCATTTCCATATATTTCTACCCATTTAGAGTTCTCACTCTCAATACCGGCGACATTATGATAGACGATATTGTTCCTTATAATCACACTATCAGATTGACCAACATAAATACCAGCATCGGAAGAACCCACTGCAACGCAGTTTTCTATGAGTACGTTTTTCGACAATACAGGATAAAATGCATAGGCTCCATTTTCTTCTTTGGGTTCTCCAGTCCAGATCGACTTGACTCTCCTTAGCGTAATTCCATTTACATCGGTAATCTTGATATTATCTCCTTTGGAATCCTCTATTGTAAAATCTTCAAGAATGATATTTTCGCAATTGCTTATTTTCATTCCTTCTGCACCTTCCTCCTGAGCAATAAACGACAAAATCGTTTTTTCAGCACCGGCACCTTTTATTGTAATGGATTTTTTACCATCCATCAATAAGCTTTTCCTGAATATAAAATGACCTCCAGGGATTATAATTTCTGAGCTATCTGCTGTAGTTATTAATTGAGCTTGTAAATCTTTCTCAATTGATTTCCAGTTCCTTGGATCTTCTTCCTGTGATGTACAGGATATTATAAAAAATAGTGGGATTAAAATGAAAAAATTTCTCATCCAGGCAATATACTCAGAATGAGAAATTTTTTCAACTACGCTTTAGTGTTTAAATCATAGCTTAAGCAGCAGCATGGTCTTGTTCCAGCCACGATGGCTTTGTGGTTTTTACTTCTGCTTTAAGTTCATGAAGTAATGTGTACAATCCAAAGTAGGTTCTATTTACATAAAGTCCATGCTTAGAACCCCTTGGATGTTTAGAGTTTTTCAACTCCTTCATTTTTGATAATCTTTCACTTAATGCATATATAGAATTGAAGTACTCTTCGTTAGCAAAATCAAATGAATGATTGTGAAATGGTCTTCCAAGCAAAATTGTCATCTCCTTAAACACTGAAGTATATAGCTTCAATTCATGGTCAGAATCATCCTCATAGATGAAGTTTAAATGATAAAGGACCGGGAGCAACTTTTCTTCATCCAGAACAAGATTTTTGCTCATCAAGGTAAAATATGGTTCGTAAAACTCATCTGGGATTTCTTTTACGCATCCAAAGTCTATAATCCCCAATTTACCATCCTGACTCAAAATAAAATTACCCGGATGAGGGTCAGCATGTACCTCTTTCATATTATGGATTTGGTGGTGATAAAAATCCCACATTGCCTGACCAATCTGATTTCTAATCTCCTGAGAGGGATTGGTAGCCATAAATTCCTTTATATGCTTTCCTTCCAGCCAATCCATCGTAATTATTCTCTCAGAGCTAAGTTCTTTATAGTACTTTGAAAAAAATACATTAGGAATATGTTCACAAGCTTCCGTAATAGCTATCGATCTTTCAACTTCTAGATTGTAATCAGTTTCCTCTAACAATTTTGATTCAACTTCTTCCATATATTGATCTAATTCTCTTTCATTCAATTTGAAGAGTCTCAATGCAAACGGCTTAACCAGTTTCAAATCTGATCTGACACTATCTGCAACACCCGGATATTGAATTTTAACTGCAAGCTTTTTATCACCAAGAGTTGCCTGATGCACCTGACCGATAGATGCAGCATTTACTGCCTTTTGAGTAAAAGTATCGAAGAGTTGATCCGGTGTTTTACCAAAAGCTTTTCGGAATGTATTGATTACAAGTGGAAATGAAAGCGGTGGTGCACTGTACTGAGACATTGCAAATTGTTCCTGATAGGCAGTAGGTAATAAGTTTTTATCCATTGCCAGCATTTGAGCAACCTTTAAAGCACTTCCTTTTAATTCACTTAATGAACCGTATATATCCTCTGCATTATCTTTATCTAATTCATCTCTTGATATATTGGGATCTACCAGTTTTTTGCTGTAATGCTTAATGTAATTCCCCCCTACTTTTGCACCGGTTTTCACAAATTTTGCTGCTCTTGAAACTTTCCCGGTAGGTATCCTTCTTTGCTCCTTCATTAGTGCATTCCTTTATTTTGAAATAGAAATTTTGCAAGATCAACGAAAGAATCGTAAGGACCCCTGGCGATGAGATCAAAAGAAAAATTCACTGATTTTTCAATTGCTGCATCAGTCCTGTCGAAATTATCCGTTAGATCTTCAACCCACATTCTCATCAAAAACATTAATTGAAACCAAAATGCCTGATCGTATATTTTATTGAAAGGACGATCTGCCACTTCCATAGTATCTTTACCCTCAATCATCAAATCCTGAATATATTCTTTAAAAACAAATTTTAACCTCATTAGAAATGGAGGATCCATTTCCTTTTTATTCAGGTTTTCAAATTTTGCCAAAACATAGCTTCGATTTTGCTTTAGAGCTGCAAACCATGTAAAGTAAAAACTTAGTAGTTTTTCTCGTACAGAATATGAACCGTAAGCTTCATCATTCTCTATTGCGTCTATTACTTCAAGCGCCCATTTTTTCCAAATATCACTCTCTAGTGCCGCAAATGAATTATATAAACTGTAGAAGTCCTCATCAGTCATATTATTTGCCTTGGTAAATGCATATACCGATGCAGGTGTTTGGCCATGAGTAAGAAAATACTCCATAAACAGCTTTTGAAGACTCTCTCTTGAAATAGCCTCTTTTTTCTTTCTGCTCTTTGCTTTTTCCATATCACATTAACTTATGTTTATAAAGAAAGGTTATAGAAATTTATCTATCTTTTGAACTTTAATAATTCGGTCAATGCTACGTTTCTCTCTGTTTTTTTTAATACTTGTTTATTCTTTATTGTCAAAGTCTCAAATTACCTCAAAAGAAATACTGGAAAAGTCATTGACGTATCATGACCCAAGCAATAAATGGCCAGAACTAAAAGCACTTCTAATCTTCAAAGAAAAAAGACCTAGTGGTGAAATTAGAAATACAACATTTGAAATGGATAACAATAAAGGTATCTTTAGACTTAATAGAGGAAATCAGGAAATACATGGGATGAATCTGGATTCCTGTTTCATAGAAAAGGGAGATGTAAATTGTGAAAGAGTACAATCATTAAGGAACTATTATCTCTATCTATGGGGTCTTCCTATGAAACTAAAAGACCATGGAACAGTTATTGGCGAAAAGATATCCCTGGAAAATTATGAAGGTAAGCCAGCCTATGTTATCAGAGTTCCCTATGAAAAGGATACCTGGTATTTTTATTTCGATCAATCGGATTATCGAATGTTTGGCTACAAGTTTTATAAGGACCCAGAAGAAACCAAAGGTGAATGGATCAAACTAGAAGGGGGGATAGTTGTAAATGGAATCAAAATTCCCCAAACCAGAAGATGGTACACAATACCTGAAATGAAGTTTCTGGGTGAAGACAAATTGTTGGAGAGTAAATAGCCTAAACCGTTTGGCTAAAACGTATCTCTTTTTCACTGTTGGCTATCATTCGCTGATCTAAAGCCATACAAATATTTCGTATGAAAGGTTTTCCCGCATCAAGTACAATAAGACTATTTCCTTCCCATTCGATCATTCCATCACATTCGATTTCTTTAAGCCTTTTTTGAACGTCCAAAAGAAGATCTACGGAATCAATTTCAGTTGTGAACTTGCACATTAGATTGAGTATATGTTTCCGAATAACTTCATCTTCATGTGTGAGTAAATGTCCTTTTGTAACGGGAAGTTTCTGCTGCTCTATCAATTTATAATACTCATTGAGATCTTTCGTATTTTGTGCAAAGGCTGACCATAAATCGCTGATTGCTGAAATACCAAGACTTACAGAGATGTTAGTTGATTTTGTGGTATATCCCATAAAATTACGGTGCATCAATCCCTTTTGGGCAGCTAAATATAAGTCATCATTTGTTTTGGCAAAATGATCCATTCCTATCTCATAATAACCCGCTTTTTTCAACAAGACTTTTCCTTCTACATACAATGCTCTTTTTTCATTTCCATTAGGAAGCAATTTCTCAAATGATTTTTGAGCTTTTTTAATCCAGGGAACATGCGCATAACTGTAATAAGCTATTCTGTCAGGACTTAGTTTAACTACTTCCTTCATGGTGTTTTGAACCGATTCAATTGTCTGAGCAGGAAGTCCATAGATCAGATCAAAATTTATCGATTTGTAATTTAGTTTCCTTGCGAAATCAACAACTTCAGTAACCTGCTCTACAGTTTGCTTTCTATTGATAAGTTCCTGTATTTCTATATTGAAATCCTGAATTCCTAAACTTAACCTGTTAGCTCCCAGAGATTTTAAAACCTCCAGATGCCTGAAAGTGGTGGAATTGGGGTGACCTTCCAGAGATATTTCAGGTAGATCATTATTTTCCTTAATCAAATACTGAATTAAGTCTCTTAGGTTTTCCGGTTCAAAAAATGTAGGTGTACCTCCTCCCAGATGGATTTCTTTTATTTGAGGTACAGATTCAAATTCTTTGCAATACAGATCCCATTCTTTCTTTACTGCTTCTATATATGGATATTCATGCTGATGGTTCTTAGTAATCCGTGTAGTACATCCACAATATGTACAAAGGCTTTCACAGAAGGGTAAGTGGATATAAATAGAAATATCCTGATCTGAAGAAATAGAATTCAGTATTTTTTTGTACCTGGCAACACTAAATTTTTCTAATTCCCAATATGGTACGGTAGGATAACTTGTATATCTCGGACCGGGAACATCATATTTCTGAACTAAATAGCTATAATCCATGGCACATAGTTATTTTCTGTAAAAATTGAATAGAGGCAAGCTCATTTAAATCCGGAGGTATCATATAAAGGATTCCCCTTGTTATAAATAAAATCGCAATCAAACCTGTAAGATAAGGCACTAATCTTTTAGGTCTGAAGAATTTTATTTTTTGAATTACTTCTCTTGAAATAAACGTTAGGAAAAGCAACACAGTTGTCCCCAACCCAAAAAAGATCATATAGATTGCTGCAGTTTCAACATATCCTGTTTCTAGAGCCCCGGCAACTGCAATATATATTAATCCGCAGGGAAGTAAACCGTTTAAAAGACCCATTGTAAATATCGAAGAATAAGTCTTCTTCTTGATAAGTCCTGAAAACTTCTTCCTTATGTAGCCTGAAAACCTAAAATTATATTTTGAGTTTAATCTGTTCTCCAAATGTGGAAACAATAAAAATATCAAAATGGAGACTCCGGCAAATATGCTGAGATAGGATTGAAACCCCGCCAAATGAAGCCCATAACCTACAATACCAAAAAACACTCCTATCAAGCCATACATCAGGATTCTTCCACTATTAAACAAGGCAGCGGAGACGATCCGGTGCCCTGGTTTTGAAGGAACCGCCAGCGCCAGGGGTCCACACATACCCACACAATGTAAACTTCCCAATAACCCTATGACAAATGCTGACCAGATCATGATCAATTTAAATAAAGGGGTATCTCCTGATAATAATCTTTTAAACCATCAGACCAATCAAATTTTAATACATATTTACCTTTTTTCAAGGCAGTTGTAATTAAAACCTGTTGAAATTGTGAGTCCACATTAATTGCAAACCGTTGATCTTCAGTTGCTTCTGAAGGTCTGTAAAGATGAATTTCTCCTTCCAGCTTAGTTAACTCCTTAGGATAAATAACTAATATTCCCTCATCTGCTACCTTTGCTTTAATAGCTTCTTTCAGTGAGGCAGTATTCTTTTGCTTATCTATCTTTTCCTGAAATTTTATTTCTTCTCCATAGTAATCTTCAGTCACTAAATCAATATTGGTTTGAAAACTTCTCACAACCAGGTACATCATAATTGCAATGAAAATGACATAAGAAAAGAATATTTTATATCCCCAATTCATAATTATCAATTTTAAAGTGCCGGACCTAAAAAGTTAGTGGTTACAGTTTCAAGCAATTCTTCTCCGGAATAAACACCAATCTTAATTTTGGTTTTTAAACCTTCAATCTGATCCTCACTCAGAATGATAAACAATGCACCCTGAGCAATTTCCTGTTTCGCTGCCTGAAGGTCTTTGTCTCCAACCAATTGAATCTCACCTTCTATGTTTTCAATCTTAAGACTTAGTGGCAAATCAGAATTTGTTTTATTGATAATCTTAAAATTATAAAGATTACTATACCTTCCGTCTTCCTGTTCCTGATACATCACACCAGGAGTACGAAGTATCGTTGTTTCAACGTCAGTACGAATCACAAGGAGTGTTATTAAAACTCCAACCAAAACTGTTAAAACACCTGAATATGCTGCCATTCTTGAAGTAAATTGGAAAGGAAGCTTTTTTGCAATCTGTTCTTCAGATGCATATCTTATTAGGCCTCTTTCAAATCCTACCTTATCCATTACTGCATCGCAAGCATCAATACATGCTGTACAGTTTACACATTCAAGTTGAGTGCCATTTCGAATATCTATGCCAGTAGGACAAACATGTACGCATTGTTTACAATCTATGCAATCCCCTTTTCCTAGTTCTTCTCGATTTTCGTTTTTTCGTATTTTAGATCTTTCTTCACCCCTTTCGTAATCATACGCAACTACAATGCTATTTCTATCAAGCAAAACCCCCTGAAATCTTCCGTAGGGACAAACATTAGTACAAACCTGCTCTCTGAATTTTGCGAAAATAAAATAGAACATACCTGAGAAGAATATCATCGCCACAAATCCAGCTATGTTTTCTGTTGGAGAAGATGTGATTATTTCACCGACCTTATCTACACCAATTATATAGGCCATAAACGTGTGCATAATTGCAACGGATATCAACAAAAAAAGCAAATGTTTTAATCCTTTTTTCCAAATCTTCTCAAAGTCCCAGGGTGCACTTTTGAGTTTTTTCTGTGCCATATAATCACCCTCTATTGCATACTCAATTCTCCTGAATACCATCTCCATAAAAATGGTTTGAGGACACATCCAGCCACAAAAGATCCTTCCAAAAATTACAGTAAATACGACTATGAATATTACAATTGTAATCAAGCCAATCGCAAATAAGAATGAATCCTGAGGCCAGAATACCTGACCAAAAATCACGAATTTTCTATCAAATACATTTAGTAATAGCAGCGGTTCACCTCCTATTTTAACGAAGGGAGCCCCAAATAAAAATACTATTAGGAAATAGCTAACAATTTTTCGGTAGTTATAAAACCTACCTTTGGGCATTTTAGGAAAAATCCACTTTCTATTACCTTCTTCATCTAATGTTGATAGCCGGTCTCTGAAAGTCTGATCTTCATATAATTCCGAATGAAGATGATCTCCATTTACTTTTTCTTTTACTTCCATAAATTTTTTACTAAATGTGATGTCAGGCGAAAAAAATGGTGCTCAACCTGACATCACTAAAAATACTACTTCATACTAATCTCTTCCTGGTTATCTGTCTCTGTTTCTTCAGTTTTATCTGACTCTTCAGTTTCTACCTTAGGCTCATACAACTCACCTTGTGCTTCTTTAGGGTTTTGTGGAGTAGCACCCTGAAAATTAAGGATATAACTCGCCAGTCCCTGCATCTGCTGCGGAGTAAACTGTGATTCCCAGCTGATCATACCTTTCTGTGGTACCCCAACCTTTATTGTCCTAAATATATCTTTTACATCTCCACCATGAATCCAGTACTTGTCAGTGAAGTTGGGTCCTACACCACCTCCTCCATCTGTAGCATGACAGGCAACACAATTGGCTTCATATAATCCTTTGGCTTCAGCCAGCAAAGCTGCATCATCTGTTACTTCTACATTGGATTCATCAATGTTCATGGCAAGAGTTGCACGATGTTCTTCTATTTGTTCCTGAGCTGCTGCCATTTCCAGCTTATATTCTTCAGCACTCGATGGTCCGATACTAAGAACATGGAAATAAATAAGATAAAATACTGCAAAAGCTATTGTACCATAAAATAAATACAACCACCATGGTGGGAGTTTATTATCCAGTTCACGAATTCCGTCATAAGAGTGGTCAGTTAATACTTCATCTTCTCGCTCAACTGGAATTGAATCTGTAAGGTTTTTGTAGATTTTTGACCAGAAACTCTCTTCTTCAACCTGTTCTACAACCTCTCCTGCTGCTATAGCTTCTTTGACTTTTGCTTCTCTCTGTGCAACAACGAATGTTTTAAGTACATTGAGCATTACGATCAATACAATCAAAACAAGTACGCTAACTGCTAAAGCAACGCCCAAAACAATTTCTAATAAAAACTGATCGGTAATGCTTCCGGAAGTGTCACTGGCCTGAGCTGCACCATAGCTCGTACTGGCCAGCGACAGAAAAAGTACCGGTATATATTTAAAAATATTTCTCATGATTTCATCTCATTTAATGGTTCAGGATTATTTTCTTCTAGCGGCATATTTGCGATTTCATCCAGTTGTGTTTTATCGTGTTTGTAAACCCAGATAAGCAATACAACAAAGAATGTGAAAAATATGAGGAACGCAATAACCGGGAATATTTCTATTCCCAGTATTGATTCCATATGATGTTTTATGAATTTCATACTATTGTTCGCTTGTTACTTTAATATCTGTTCCAAGTCTTTGCAAGTAGGCAATCAGTGCAACAATCTCTTTATCCTTGCTCACTTTTATGCCATCTCCCTCTAATCTGTCAACAATTTCCTGTTGTTGCATTTCGATATCAGCCATAGCCTGTTCTTCATAACCCTCTTCATATGGCACACCTAAAGTTCTCATTGCACTAATCTTCTTCTCAGTAAGGCTGACATCCAGGTCTTTTTCATATAACCATGGATATGGAGGCATAACTGATTTTGGAGACATTGACTCCGGATCCAGCATGTGATGATAATGCCAGCTATCAGGATATTTTCCTCCTACTCTCAATAAATCTGGACCAGTTCTTTTAGACCCCCAAAGGAAAGGGTGATCATACACAAACTCTCCTGCTTTTGCGTACTCACCATATCTTTCAGTCTCAGATCTAAAAGGTCTTATTTGTTGTGAGTGACAGTTGTTACATCCTTCTTTTATGTAAATATCACGTCCATGTAATTCAAGAGGAGTATAAGGTTTAACACTTGAAATAGTCGGAACATTGGATTTTATAAGGAAGGTTGGAACCATTTCGACCACACCCCCTATCAGGATTACAATTAATGACCAAACCAGCATATTTACAGGTCTCCACTCGAAGAATCTTCTGTGCCAGGGGTCAGATTTTGGAGCTACATAATCTTTTACTAAAGGTGCTGCCTGTGCTTCTTCATTTTTGATGAATTTTCCACTATAAGCAGTTTTGATCAGGTTGTAAATCATTACGAATACTCCAGTCAGATATAGTAATCCTCCAAATGCTCTAAGCATGTACATAGGGATGATTTGAGTAACTGTTTCAAGGAAGTTTGGATAAGCCAACATTCCTGCTTCTGTAAACTGTTTCCACATCAAAGACTGTGTAAAACCGGCCCAGTACATTGGAAGTACGTAGAATATAATTCCCAATGTTCCTACCCAGAAATGCCAGTTTGCCAATTTCACTGAGAATAGTCTGGTATTGAAAAGTTTCGGAATCAGGTAATAGAACATTCCGAAAGTCAGGAATCCATTCCATCCCAATGCACCTACGTGAACATGAGCAATTGTCCAGTCAGTGAAGTGTGAAATTGCATTCACATTTTTCAAAGAAAGCATAGGGCCTTCAAAAGTGGACATACCATAGGCGGTGATTGCCACTACCATAAATTTTAAAACAGGTTCTTCTCTAACTTTATCCCAGGCACCTCTTAATGTAAGAAGTCCATTCAACATACCTCCCCAGCTTGGAGCAATCAACATAATTGAGAACACTGTACCCAGTGATTGAGCCCAATCAGGTAATGCATTGTATAACAAGTGGTGAGGTCCTGCCCATATATATATGAATATTAATGCCCAGAAGTGAATGATTGATAGTTTATATGAGTAAACAGGTCTGTTTGCAGCCTTTGGTACAAAATAGTACATCAACCCCAGATAGGGTGTTGTAAGGAAAAATGCCACAGCATTATGACCATACCACCATTGCACCAATGCATCCTGTACTCCTGCATACCATGAGTAGCTTTTCATAAAAGCGATAGGTAATTCAAAAGAGTTTACAATATGCAAAACAGCAACCGTAACAAATGTCGCGATGTAAAACCAAATCGCAACATAAAGGTGTCTTTCTCTCCTTTTTATGATTGTCATAAACATGTTGAGACCGAATACCACCCAGATAAGGGCAATTGCGATATCAATTGGCCACTCTAGCTCAGCATATTCTTTTGAAGTTGTGATTCCTAAAGGAAGGGTAATAGCCGCAGATAATATGATCAATTGCCATCCCCAAAAATTGATTTTGGACAATAGATCGCTGTACATCCTTGTCTTACATAATCTTTGCAATGAATAATATACACCGGCAAAAATTCCATTACCGACAAATGCAAAAATCACTGCATTGGTATGCAATGGACGAATACGACCAAATGTGGTGTACTCAAGGCCAAAATTCATGGCAGGCCAAAACATTTGAGTTGCCGCCAGTAACCCGACAAGCATACCCACTACACCAAAAACAACTGATGCAATAATAAACAACCTTACAATCTGGTTGTCATAACTAAAAGTATCCAAACCTACCTGGGATGATTTGGATACTTTTTCCTGTTCTAGAACTTCATTGGACATTTTTATTTCGATTTAGGTTCCTTAGATATCGGTTTATCATCAAATAGTATTCTCACTGATGGAGTGTAGTCATCATCATACTGACCTGACTTTGCTGCCCAAATAAATGAGACAAGGAAAAGAACAGCTACAATAAGACTTACGCCTATCAATAGAAATATTATATTCATGTTACAATGATAGACGCATATTTAGGGGTACCTAATGAGACGAATCAAAGCAAAAACTGATAATTATCAGTTTTTGAAACATTTTTGAAATACTGTTTAAACTTCGGTATTTCAACTTTAAACGAATTGCCTATTTATCAAGCTTTGGTGTGTTCAGATTTATCATTATTGTAATGATACCTACTACTGATACTGAACTTATCGGCATTAGAATGGAAGAGACTAAAGGAGTTAACTGACCGGTTATAGCAAATCCCAGACCTACAAGGTTATACATGAATGAAATCACAAATGCCAGGTAAACTATCCTGACCGAAATTTTAGAAAACTCCATAAAAACCGGAAAACGTGATATTTTTTTAGAATCCAAAATAGCATCACAACTTGGGGAAAACTGATAAACATCATCTGAGATAGATATTCCTACATCACTCTCTTTTAATGCGCCCGCATCGTTTAAGCCATCACCTACCATCATCACCTTGCTTTCATTTTTAAGGTTTTGGGTATATTCAAGTTTATCCTCAGGTGATTGTTGAAAATTCAACTTCTCAAAATAAGGACTTAAATACGCCTTTTCCTGAGAATTGTCACCAGACAACAAATGAAGTGAATACTTCTGTCTCAGATTTTTCAAACTTTCAATTATTCCATTTCTGTAAGAGTTCTTAAACTCAAAATACCCCTTTATTTCACCGGATATGGAAACAAATACATTGGTGGTATTTTGTATGTTCTTATCTAATCCTACCCATTTTGCTGACCCAATTTTAAGAACTCTGCCGCCACATTCTGCCTGAATACCTAATCCGGCAGTCTCCTGAAAATCAAATATCTCCTGTTTTTTAGCCCCTTTCAACTGATTTGAAATTATTTTACTTAGAGGGTGAATAGAATTGGAAACAACACTATAAACTAGACTTTTATCTGACTCTGATAGCTCTTTTTCACCAATAAAAGTAACATTTTCCGGAAGTGAATTAGTTAATGTCCCTGTTTTATCAAAAATGATTGACTTTACCCTGGCTATTTTCTCCACCACATTGGCATTTTTTAAAAAGAACCCTCGATTTCCGAAAACCCGAAGTGTATGTCCATAAGAAAAAGGAACAGCTAATGCCAAAGCACAAGGACAGGCAACTATAAGTATCGCAGTAAAAACATCAACCGCTTTGGACGGATCAATCCACCACCAGGCAATTCCGGCACCCAATGCTATCAGTATTATAATTAATGTAAAGTACTGGCTTATTTTATCTGAAATATTATTTATTCCACTTTCTGAATCTGCCTGTGCATCTGAATTCCATAGTTTGGTCATATGGCTATTATGAACAGATTTTGTAAGTCGCACCACAATAGAGCCTCCTATTTGCCTTCCACCGGCAAATATTTGAGAACCTAGTTCGACAATAGCAGGGATAGATTCACCGGTCACAAAACTGTAGTCGATATTGCCATCACCTTCTACCAATTCACAATCAGCAGGAATCAATTCTGTATTTCGAATCAAAATATCATCCCCGACCTTTAAATCTTCTAAACGAGTAGTGATATCCTGATCATTTTCCACTTTTGTAACTGCAATTGGAAAATATGATCCGACCCCCCTGTCAAATGATAATGCCTGATATGTTTTATGCTGATACCATCTCCCTATTAATAAGAAAAAAACCAAACCCGTCAGGGAATCAACAAACCCAGTACCTCCTGCTGCAAGGATTTCAAACAAACTTCTTATAAACAATGTGATAATTCCTAAGGAAATGGGAACATCTATGTTGATGTACTTGTGTTTAAGACCTTTCCAGGCAGATTGAAAATAAACTGCAGCACTATAAAAAAATACCGGTAAAGCGAATAATAAGTTGATATATCCAAAGTACTGACTAAAAGATCTTGGAATCTGATAGTTAAGATCAAGATACTCAGGTATTGTTATCAACATCGAATTCCCAAAGCAAAATCCTGCAACTGCCAATCGGATCATTAATGATCTTTCAGTTTTTTTAGGTGATCTTTTTTCCAATTGGGGCGGATAACCAATGGAATCAAGTAAAAATGCGAGATCCTTTAATGTAACTTCATCTGACCTGTAGGTAATGCTGATTTCTTTCTTTAGAAAATTCACTTTCGACTGAACAACTCCCTGCTGAATTCTATTAAGGTGTTCCAGCAACCATATACATGAACTGCAATGAATATTGGGAGCAAAAAATGTAGTTTTGGCTAAACCTTCATGGGAAAATTCGATGAACTCCTTTGCGACTTCCGGACTATCAAGAACCAGATATTTTTGGGTGTTGGCATTTAAAACCTTACCGGTTCTTTCCTCCAGATTGTAAAACTCACATAAATCAGCCTCTTTTAGAATCTGATAAACAGAACTACAACCTGAACAGCAAAAGCTTTTATTATCGTGCAATATAACTTCATCTCTTTCACAAGGCTCTCCGCAGTGATAGCACTCCTGCTTTACATCAACTTCAACTTCTATTTGTTTACCCACTATCCTGCAAACTTAATTTTACTACTTTACTACCTGTTTGAGAGAACTCAAATTCTTAAATGACAATTATCAGGGTTTAGAAGAAGCAGGCTGCTCTTCTTTTTTATCATCAAACCAAAAAACTCCATCCTCTGTACTGATAGACCTTCTATGTACACCTTTATCCAGATTGAGAATATTAGGTCTGATAAGTCCTGGTAAAACTTTTACTTCAAAAAGTTCTTCTACAGAAGTATTGTATACAATAAATCCAGCCTGCTGGCCTGTAGGAATGTAAATAATACTAATTCCACAAACAACAGATTGTTTAGCAATTGGTGCTTCTTTGAATAATGAACTATTCTGTCGCAATTTTGACATGGCCACAAACAGGTAATCACCTATTCGATCCATGCCCCTCAAAAATCCATTCAGTTTAGTGATTACCTCATACTTCCCTGTTGCAGGATCCATTTTTACTACCTCACCAGTAGCAGACATCAACATAAATAATCCATCATCGTAAAGTCTTGGCGAATGAGGGGTCGGGAGATCCGTAGCAATTATTTCATTAGTAGGAACATCCATCATGATACCCTTTTCGAGCATCGTTGGCTTCCATGCTCTGCCTTCATCATATTTACCAAGAGCTGTAACATATTTTGGTTGATCTTTTTCTAATGCGAGTCCGTTTAAGTGACAACGATCCTCTGGAACCAGTTTAGATACAAAATGAGGTTTCCAGATCGGTTTAAAGCTGTTTTCATATGAAAACTCTGATAAACAGGAGAACAAAGTATTTACAGCATACAGCTTATCTCCTTCCCCAAAAACCAAATCATGAAGATCAAGAGGTCCTGTGTAATAGGAAGTCCTTGGAACAAACAAGCCATCGTACACATTTGGATTTGCCGGATAGTTTTTAGCTAAAGCCGGTTCATTGGAAGTTATGATTACCTCATCCTGCAAAGCAACTGCCCACTTTGTACCTTTTATATCCATACCCATAGGCCTTGGAAAATTCCTGGGTAACTGGATCAACCGATCCTGATCCTGTGGAGAAAAAATCACAACCTTGCCTGTTTGGTAGGTAGTTATTGCAATAGAGCTTTTTAAACCTAATAATAACTCCGGAACATTTGGACTGAACCTATAACTAAATGGCGGGGGTGGTCCTGCTGGTTGTTCCTGTTGCTGACTTGTATTCTGATCTTCGTTCATCTGCTCTAAAATAGTGAGTCTTACTTAAATAAAAAAAGGGTGCCGGAAATCCAGACACCCTTTCGTGTGGTTATAATTTTTTATTTATTGCTTAACTATTCTGATATTCATGGAGAACTCATTGTCTCCATTATTAAGCTGCATGATGTAAGTTCCTGATTCATATTCCGTAAGATCGACCTCCATGGTATGATTGCCTAACTGATGTGAAATAGGCTTATTAATCAATTCTTTACCATTAAGATCCATGATCTGGACATTCAATGCATCCATTCTTCTGTAAACCAGGTAATCCATTTTCACAACTCCTTCAGTCGGGTTAGGATATAGAATTGCATTCTTGATGTATGGTTTGAGATTACCTAATACCTCATCAATATTAACCTGAACACCGTCTTCGGTAATTACAGCATCGATAGCAAATGAAGAACCTTCCCGATCTTCCCTTACTTCAAACTCAATCTCGGTATTTTCATCCATAGGAACACCAGGATATTCAATTGTAATTCTATAGAATCCTGGAGGTATGTTTGTAAAGCTAAATTCCCCGTTCTCATCTGTTTCTGTATAGGCAACCAGTACATATTCATCCTGATCGATTCTACCGCCACCACCGGTTACACGTCTTCGCAGGGAACAACCTGCTTTTCGAACTCGCCTTCTGGCATCTATTCTGGTTCCGGTCTCGCCATCTTCTGCGAAATCGG
>CAYTFO010000016.1:19063-34521 GCA_964437135.1 uncultured Roseivirgaceae bacterium
CCACTGTACCACCGGCTACAGCATCTCCAGGTTCACCCACAACTGCTTCAACATTATTACCAGGGTTAGGCAATGCAAATATGTCAATACCTTCAACTTTCCTTCTTACTCTAAGCGTATCAGCCAAAGCCCACTCTTCCTGTTGGATATAATAAGATTGTCTGAAATCAATTGAGTCTTGCCCGAAAGTTGATATCTTAACCACAAAATCACCAAGAACAACATCACTGATTACATATTCACCAGTTTCAACATCCGTTCTATCACTTCCTGTAGAGTCATAAGGAATACCTCGTGGTCTTATTCTAAATAATTCTACCAGTGCATCAACATTTCTGGTTGTGTCTTCTTCGGAAGTAACACGTCCAAATACATCGTCTGCTGCCTGGAATGATAGTGGCGCTGTTGTAATTACTAATCCCGGTAAATCAGGATTTTCAACTTCCAGCATATAGGCACCCATTTTATCAAAATCAATATCATCGATTACATAAAATGGTTGAACAGCTCCTTCAATTGGTGTAAAATCAACAATAGTTGCTTCTTCGCCATCAACAGGGTAATACTCTCTTTGCTGGAAGTACCATTGATAAGTGTTTCCTCTACCCGGTACAGATATCTCTAATGGAATATCATTTCCTGCTCTAACTGTATCCCATCTTATTTCACCGAAACCAGTTTGTGGACTTACTTCATATAATCCGTCAGTTGTTACCGCATTCTTATTTGGAACTAGATCCGCAAAAGACAGGCTATTCCCTGAAAGGTCAATGAAATCCAATTTATATCTGGACATATCCGGGAATCGTCTCAGATTATTGTTACTCAAATCAATCGTGTCCAGATTTGGTATAAATCTTAGATCCCTTGGCATTGCACCGGTTAAATTGTTATCTGGTAATTTCAAACCAACCACAGCAGTGCCTTCCGGATTCAATTGAACACCAAACCATTCCGTATCCTCAAGTGAACCGGTTAACCATCCTTCATTGTTGGTCCATTCATCACCACCTGTTGCTGCATAGATTGCTTCTAATGCAATCTGATCCCTTGCCAAGGAAGTTACAATCAAATCATAAGGTCTTGTATAAAGGAAGAAGCCAGGGAATAAGTCATTTCCAACCTTCAACACATATTCACCATCATCCGGTGCATCTGTAAATGGTATTGTGTAGCTGTCAAATGTTTCATCTACTAACTCAACCCCATCTTTTATCCATTGATAGAAATTAAGAGAACCATTTACTTCTCTGAATACTACAACATTAATTCCTTCCTGAACAACAGAATCTATTGCCATTCCTAATGAATCCTGAGGCGCAAATGTAAAGTTGGATAGATTCGCGTTTGGTTCCAGATCAGCAAAATCCAATTGGTTAAAAGTAACATTGATACTATCTAAAAACTCTTTCGCAGATAGATCCGGTAACTCACTAAAGTTATTACCCTGAACATTCACAAAACTGATTGAATCAGATTCCAAAAGGAAGTTCAATGATCCTTCCATCTCATTACCCTGTGTAGAGAAGATTTTTAAGAAATCCCAGTTAGTAGCCGAGACAGGAACTATCCCTTCCAGTCGGTTGCTGTCCGCATTGAAAACCTCCAAGCTAGTAAGATTACCGTAAAACTCAGGAATTGTTCCTTCTATTTCATTGAAGCTTATGTCAAGTACTTTAAGATTGGCGAGGTTTCCTAAACTATCAGGAAGTGTACCCTGAATATCATTATGACTGACATCAATAAACTGGACATCCGTTAATCCTCCGAAACCAGACGGAATCGCCCCTGCGATGTTGTTATTACTAATATCAAATTCAACTAACCTTTCGAGTTGTCCGATAGACTCAGGGATCAAACCACCCATGTTATTGTTTTCAAGTCTAATTACCCGTAAACTGGTCGCATTGGATAAGGTTGGAGGAACATCCTGGTCGATATTATTATTGGAAAGATAAAGGAATGCTAAAGCATCCATGTTACCGATTTCATCCGGAATTTTTCCCGTAAGATTATTATTTGGCAACTCAAGTCCCACAACTCTTCCCTGCGAAACCGATACCCCAAACCAGGTACTTACATCCTCTGTCAACCAGTTTGTATTATCAATCCAAAGACTATCTCCTCCTGTCAATTCATAAAGTTCTACTAAAGCAGCCCTGTCAACAGAATCAATTTCAGCAGTCTCAGAAATCTCCAGAATTTGATTTGGCATTACATCAAAAAGTACAGATCGTATTCCAGATGGCCATTGTACCACAACTGAATCTATAATACTTGCATTTCCTAATCCGAAATTTGGATACAGTGTATTTCCTGCAGAAATACCATTTTGAGTATTCACATCTCTGAACTGTCGTGCACCTCCTGCTGAAACTCTGACAATTGATCCAATTCCGAAACTATTACTCTCCGTTCCTTTAAGCTTAATTTTCAGCCAGTTGTTGTTTGCAGGCTCATTATTCTGGAACAACCAGTTTCTTCCATCAACTGTACCACCAAACTGAGTCTGATCTGCAAATCCACCAAAGAAAGCATCCATGGCTCCGTCATTATCAATATCTCCTACTGAAACATGGGTAAATGCAATTAATTCTGGGAACAATTGATCTTCTGGTCTTATGACGTCAAATCCATTAAACCCATTGTTTAAAAGTAGCAACGGTCTAGGTGAACCATTCCATAAAATATCTAAAAACCCATCATTATTGAAGTCAGCAGCAGTATTACCTCTTTGAGGTGTAAAGTCAATATCCACATTATCTGGAACTAAATCACCTATCTGAGTAAAATTAAACTGCAAACTGTCCACATTTTCATAGATACCAATCTCCTCTTCCTGAGCTCTGTCCCAACCTATAAACATGTCTAAATCTCCGTCATTATCAAAATCCGCCCAAACTGAAGATCTCACAAATAGACCTGTAGTGGAATTAAACGTTCTGGTAAAGCTTCCATCCTGATTATTGATGTACATCTCTGTACCCTCGAATGAGTCAATACTTCGGAATATATCCAGATAACCATCATTATTTAAATCTAACAACCGTATCGTTCCAAGTGGAGAACCTAGGAATGTGTTTTCCAAAGAATCAGTAACAGCTGTAAATCTTCCACTATCACTTTTTAGAATTTTACCACTTACAGTAACTAAATCTATGTAACCATCATTATTGATATCTCCGAAAGCACCAGACTCACCTTCATTTTTATTCTCTGGAAAGATAAATTCAGCCTCGAAGTCTCCATTCTGAAGATTTCTGAAAATGGTTGCCGGTTGAAAGTCTTCTGCTCCAAGGCTACCTTCATTATTTCCACTTGGAATGAAAATATCCAGCCATCCATCATTATCAAAATCTCCCCAGGAAGCACCTCTTGTAAATCCAGTAAACTGTGTTAAAGCATTACTTATTTCCGTGAAATTACCATTACCATCATTTCTGAATAACTGGTTATAAGCAAAATCAAATGCATTTGGTATGAATAGATCTTCATCTCCGTCATTATCATAATCCCCCCATATAGCTCCATAAGTAGTAGCTACTCTGGAAGTATCATCGGTTACTGAATTGGTCAATGGCTCTAATAGCGGAGCTTTATGTCTGATAAATTTCTCTTCAGAAGGGTAGCTATTTCCCAATGCATTACTGGCTATAATCCTGTACGAATATCTCGTACCACTCAATTCATTTGGATCGCCATAGGAAATGAAATCAGAACCTTGTTCATAGGTGACCGTAGCTACATCACTGTAATTTATGCCGTTTGTAGAACGTTGTACTCTAAACTCACTAGGGGTAGCCAATAAACCATTTAGATTATTAAACTCTTCAATATCCCAGGTTAACAATACACTATCACTACTCGGAAGTGCTAAGAAAACATCTCTTGGTGCATTCGGTCTTGATTCAGCTACGATTGGTGGACGACTTCCTGTTTTTGTGAGTGATGTATATCTTATTATACTATTTTGAGTCTCATTCCATCTAATTACAATACTATCGCCGCCGTTAAATACATCTCCACTAAATGTTGTAGGACCAAAACCATTATCAGCAAAAGTGGAAGTTAATTTATCACATTGATAGTTGAATTCTGCATAATATTCTGTGCCTCCGAAATTAGTATAGAAAGAAGCTGAATAATCACTAATACTATACTGATTATCTCCCAAACTATCTATAAATACTTCTGTAGTAAACGTGGTATCCACACCGAAGAAATTTCCTTCACCAGTTTCAAAACCTACTGCTGTATATATTCCACGGTTAAAAATCGGAATTGTACTCGGGGTAGTACAAAAATCAATTGAGATTACATTTGAGTAGTCAGTCGTACCTCCTCCATAATTCATCCTCACCCGGTAATAGTAAGTATCATCCGGAAGTTCGGCTACACTTAAATCTCGATATCCATTATTAAAATAAATAGTATCAACTACTGCAAAATTTGCACTATCAGCTGATGATGAACGTTCAACTACAAATTCCCAGTCACCAATGAAGGGAATATCAATTGTAAATTCCGCATATTCAGTTGTGGCAAATCCTCCAACTAAGGTTAAAATTGGATGTTCCTGACCGTCATTAAAAAATTCAAAAGCATCGATCTCATAGCTAAAATTATTTCCTATCATCTCGAGTCTTTTGATCTCATTAAGATCTGTGTAGATACCCCAGTTACTGTTATAGTTAATGATATAATTAGAATTAAAAAATAGTGTATCCGGATTATCAGCATTATCATAAGCAATGATAGTGTTGAACTGCATATTGATGAATCCTCCAATAGGTCTGAATTTGTTTGGTTTTATTGGATTATCAAATTCAAGAATAATTGTATCAATTGGTGTACTTTCTGCTTTTCTATAAAATCTGGAATTTTCAAAATCGAAGAAAGTACCTTGATTTGGCAATCCTGCAGCTTCTATAGAAGCATTTCTTGGAAAATATTCTGTTGCAGTAACAGAAGATGGAAAAGCGGTAGGTCGATCACCTATGTAAACCGATTCACTGAATACCTGCTCATTAATATCAAAATAATTTAATTCTGCGAAATATATTCCTGATTCAGGATTGGTTAAAAGAAAACTTGAATCATTTGAAGAAAATCCTACATTAAATATATCTCCTGACTCATTATCATATTTAAACCAGAATATATCGACATCAGGAGAAGATTTTTCAACAACCAATCTGTAGGTACTATCTGAAAGTTGAGAAGATGTTAGACTAACTCTGGTATCTTGCGGGCCACTATTAACCTTAAATCCTGCATAAGGAACAAGATCTTCATATCTTAATCGGTTTCTGCTCGCATTGAAATATCCAAAAACTTCGATTGGAGTTGAAGGCATTCCAGTTAGTAAATTGCGATCTAATGACAGTCCATTATCAAAAATCATCCCGCCCATTGATTCAGGTAGATCACCGGATATGGCATTATTATCTAAATACAAATCGGTTAAATTAGTCAGAACTCCCAAAGAAGTGGGGATAGTTCCGGAAATATTATTCCCCGCTAATCCTAAGAATTGCAGATTAATAGCATTTCCTATATTTGATGGTAAAGAACCATTTAATCCTGCACCATTCATATCAAAATTAACAAGAGTTGTAATGTCAAATATGCTTGAAGGAAGTGGGCTATTTAGATCACCACCCCGTCTGATAAACAGGGTTTCCAGTGCTGTTAAATCTCCTAAAGTATTAGGCAACTGACCTGTAACGTAGAATGGTAAATCTATACCTACGACTCTTCCACCGTAAGCTATTATTCCATCCCATTCTTCAACCGGACCCTCGAACCAATTCGAACCCCACTCGTCACCATTTAATGAATCATAAAGATTTACCAATGCTATTGAATCTGACAACTGAACCGGAGACTGAACTTTTATAGTAATGATATCATTACCATAATTCTCATCAAAACCACGTGTAATAGCTCCATTTCCAGACCTTAAAGTAAGTCCACCAAAAATGGGACTAATGGTTGGCTCAAAAACATCTCCAAATATTTCAGTGTCATCCTCAGGATTTTGTGCATTCGAAAGAACAAAAACTGTGCTATCTGATACAAACTCAAAAACTCCAATTTGATTGTTAAACCTGTACCAGGAATACTCTGGTGATGTTATACTTTCTGTTCTGAAAGCTACTGAAAGATCATCTCCAGGTGCCAGTACATATTCGTTAGTAGGAGTAATCGGTTTTTGATCGATAAAATTATCGAAACTTACTCCGCTTTGAACAACAGGGACGAGGAAAAGAAAATCATCGAATGTCAATCTGTTCAGAGCGACACTAAACCGGGTAAGTTCAGGATAAGTACCAAAATCCGGCAGCGATTCCAATTCATTATCAATAAATAGGAACTCACGTAAACTATCTTTCGGGAAAGTAGCAGGTATTGAAGTAATGTCATTAAATCCAAAATCCGCTCTTCTCAGTTTAGTTAAATCACCGATACTTTCCGGAAGTGCTCCTTTAATGTTACAATCAATAGCAATAAGAAATTCAAGCGCCGTCAATCTTGATAAGTTTGCGGGATAATTTCCATTGAAATCAATATTACTTACGTCCAGATATCTTAGGCTATCAAAATTGATAAAGGGTGTTGGGATAGTGTTTCCTATAATTCTTGTGCCTGCTAAATTTAAATTTCTAAGGTTATTTAATCTGTAGAATGAATTTGGAAAAGGTCCTTCCAGATCAGTTCTTGCGATGTAAACATTCTGCAAGTTTGGAATACTGTCAAATACATCTGGAAGTGTACCAATGACTGGGTTATCATTTAACCAAAGTGTTTCCAGGTTCTTTAAGTTCCCAAATTCCTGCGGAATTTCAGAAGAAATATTGTTACTGTAAAGACCAAGTAACTTCAGATTAGTTAAACTGAAAATTTCATCAGGAATCTGATTCAGGCCTGTATTACCCATCCACAAAGTCTCAAGATTGGTCAGATTTGCAATAGCTGGCGAGATTACTCCTCCAAGAGGATTGCCGTCCAAATCAATATATTCCAGATTTGTCATTCCATACAGTTCACCCGGAAGATATTCAATCTGGTTATTAAAGATACTTAAAAAAGTAAGTGCATCCAGATTACCTATCTCAGGAGGCAAGCCACCCTGAAGATTTCTAAATTCAAGATCCAGTGCCACTACTCTTCCGTCGATTACTTTCACTCCATCCCAGAATATTACCGGTTCATTCAACCAACTTCCATCGCTTGCCCAATTTGGCCCATTTGTAGCATTATATAATTCAACCAGTGCTGATGAATCTGAATTTTGAGTTGGACCAAAAATTCGAATCTGGAAGGTTTTTACTACTGTAATATTTGGTACCGAATCACTGGTCATTTGAACATTATAGAAACCATTATCATTAGCCGCAGCAGAGAAACTGTAAACGGCTCCTGTTGCTTCATCAATTGCTCCGTTTGGTCCAAACCAATCAAAAGTGGAAGCTAATGCTGTTGTTGCATCAAAAGTTACTGTCCCTCCCTGATCAAAAACATCGATAAACTGTGCTTTTTGAGGCGAGTATAGTGTCAGGCCAAATGCATTAACATACGGAGCTACATCATTAAATTCCAGAAAGTTATCCTGGATCTCAAAATTGTTAATTGACAATGAAGTTAAATCCGGTAAATCAAAAAGATCATTTCCTGAAACTCTGAAATTTACAAGTGGGGTATTAGTTATTTCAGCCGGCACACTTGAAAGGAAGTTTCTGCTAAGATCTAAATCTGTCAGATTGAAAAGATTTCCGATAGATGCCGGTATTTCGCCAAAAAGTTCATTGTCATGACCAACCATTACAAAAAGATTAGTCAGATTTCCAATTTCCTGTGGGATAACCCCACCTATCTGATTATTATAAAAATAAAAGTCATTTAGTTGACGAAGGTTTCCAATTTCATTAGGAAGGACTCCTCCCAGTGAGTTATTTCCAACGTCCAAAAATCTCAATGCGGCCAAGTTTCCAAGGGCAGCAGGTAATTCACCAAATAAGTTATATCCATTGATATAAAGTCCGGTTACCCTATTACCAGTAATTTCTACTCCCTGCCATTCAAAACTTCCAAAAATATCATTCCCAATCGGCCAGAAAAGATCACCCTGTCCGGTTGCAAAGAAAATATCCTGAAGCGCATCATAATCTGTTTCTACAAGAATTCCTCTCAATGTATTCCTGGCACCCAATCGGGTCCATGTTCTATGCCATTCAAATCCAAACTGTCCAAAAGCACCTCGATAATCTGCAAATTCTATTGCAAGAGAATCAGTTGGACTAAACACATCATTTTCAGGAACATAAAGATTATTAAGAAATGGATCATTAAATACAGTACTGGAAGTAAATGAAACCGGATCCGGTCCACCACCAGATAAGTCATTCAAAAAGAAAACTCCGGGCTCAGTATTGTTACTTACATTCCAAAATTGATTGTTTCGTATATATATGTTCCCATCATTGTACAAATCAGCTGAAGATGACACTGCATTAGAGTCATGTTCAATTCGAATCCCATCAAAGAAATCTCTGAACAATGAGTTAGCGTACGTAACTCTGGCATTCCTTCTTACTTCAACTGCCTGTTGGAAACCGTCGCCAATGTAAGTGGCATTTATAATTTTTACATCTGAAAAAGGAGTACCTGTGATATCAGGAGAAACTCCACCATCATGCTCAGCTGCCTTATCCCCCGGACTTACAATCAATAAAAATTGTACTGTACCACGATACCCAAGTGATGTATCAAATCCATCATCTCCAGTAAAGGATATTGTTATATGTCGTAAGTTAACTGTACCACCAAATACTTCAACTCCATCATCAGCTGTATTGGTGACTTCAATATAATCTATAAATGTACCAGATCCCACACCTGCTAATGTCAAACCATTCGCAGGATCTAATGATCCAAAATTATCTCCTCCGGTATGTCTTATTGATACATGGTTAAGAAAACCCGAATTTTGAAATTCATCTGTACCTCCGAAAGCATTCCTTGGGTCATTGGTGACTCCAAATACACTCAAAGTATCTAAACCACCTTCAGATTCGTTATTTAATGTTGAATTTCCCAGTATCACAACACCACCCCAATCTCCTGAACTTAGAAATTCATCATTGACACCAATTAAATTGGTTCTACTTACCGGAGGCCGCAATCCATCACCTTGTGAAGTGAATACAATTGGATTATCAAAAGTACCATTAGCTTCTATGTATGCGCCTGCCGATACGATTAACATGGAGCCTGAGTTAGCTCCTTTAATCATACTACCTGCTTCTATTCGTAAAGTATCTCCGGAATTTATATAAACAATACCATTAAGTTCGTAAATGTAATCAGGAGTAAATGTTACTGTTCCTGCACCTCCACCAGCTCCATCTGTAATAACCACTATAGGTTGATTTTCAAATAATACAGTATCATATGTGGTACCAACTCCAGGGGTATTTGAAGGGATAAAAATAGAAGGATCTTCAGGAACTTTACTCATTTTCATTGCATCGATTTGCTGCCTTTCCTGATAGTCCTGATAAGCTTTTCTTCTTCTTACATCTTCTTCAGAAAGTGATGTTACATTTCCACTCCCACTTTTCAGCATGGATTTATCCAGCTTATCCAGATACTGAATTTTATATTCCTCCTTTTCTTTCTGAAAGTCTAGTGTGTTTTTAAGTAAGGATTCTTTGAGACTTAAACCTTCTTTTGATGAAGCTTTGCTTTCGGTTGAATATTGTCTTTTCTCAAGTACATCCATTGCAACTTTGCTGTCAATTCCACTTTTATATTTTTCAATCATGGACTGACGTATTTCTTCAACTTTTTGGTCCTGCACCTGCTGACTTTTACTTTTCTCATCAGTTGAGCTTTTTTGCAAAGAATTCTGTTGATTTTGAATCCTTTCCTTTTGATAAGCAGCCTGATTCGAATTTATTGCTGTATTAGTCTGGTTTTTTTGTGGATTCTTCTGCTTTTCCAGATATGCTTTATATTCCTGTTCTGTCATTTTTACAGGAACTTTCTGAGCAAAAGCAAATGATATTACGAAAAGTAATAAAACAGCTAAGGTAAGTTTTGAAAATTTCATAGGTTGGAAAATTTAAATAATCCAACAATCTACTCATATTATTATATTTTTCAAAAATGATTATCTGATGGAAATAAAAAAATCTGATCACCTAATTGATAATCAGCTTTTTAAAAACTAAAATATTGATATCCTATTGTTTTGTAACCCTAATTGTATAGTTAAACTCATTGTCACCATTCTTTAATCTTAAGATATAGTTTCCAGGCTCAAGATGACTTATATCCAGCTGTACTTTTTGGTTACCTCTCTGGTGTGGGATCGCTTCAATCATCACCTCCTTACCCATCATATCAATCAATGAAAGTTGAAGTTCATCCATTCTTCTATACACCAAATAATCCAGCTTCAATTCACCATCCGTTGGATTAGGATATAATACTGCATTTTTAATGTAAGGCTTTAATGTTCCAAGTATTGCATCGATCTCAATAGAGATGCCTTCTTCTGTTACTTCAGCAGCTATTGAAAATCCCTGGCCATTTCTAGGGTCTTCATCTACAGTAAATTCAATATTATCGTTTGGATCAATAGGAATTCCTGGGTATTGAATATTAATTCTGTAATCCCCAGCCGGAATATTACTAAAGCTAAATTCTCCGTTTTCATCTGTTTCCGTGTATGCCACCAATTGATAGCCGTCATCATCTACATTTTGTCCAATTCTTCCACCACCTCCGGTTACTCTTCTTCTTAAGGAACAACCCGCTTTTCGTACTCTTCTCCTTGCTTCAATTCTACCCTCCTCATCTGCAAAATCTGATTCTACTAAACCTTCAGCAAAGGCAACATCCGGATTTCCGGGGTCAATATCCCCTCCGGGGTTAGCGATCATAGTGATATCAATACCGTCTATGGCTTCTCTTAAAAATAAAGTGTCCGCATCGACCCAGTCCTGCTGGCTTATATAATAAGTTATTAAAACATCATCATTAGCATCATCCGGATCAACCCTCAGGATATAATCACCGAGAATGATATCCTGCAATTCATAGGTACCATTTGTCAATGTATTATCGATTGCAGCAGTATCAAACGGAATACTTCCGGTAAATAATAAATCCACCTGGCCACCCGTTAAACGTGTACCTGATTCATCTTTGAAAACATTACCCGTAACATCTGTCTTTGCTAAAACTTCCTGAGGGAGTACCTCAATACTAAATCCTGCATCAAGTGCATGATTTGATACTGAAGCTGAATATGACCCCATGCTATTGTAATTAATCCCAGATATCGTGTACGATGCCTCCAAGCCAGTGCTGAACGAACTGTCTAGTATATCTTCATAGGCTTGCTCAAAACTCCAGGTGTATTCATTTCCTGTTCCGGAAACATCTACTGAAATTGTATAATCTGATCCCGCTTCAATGATTACCGGATCTACTCCCGGATCCACCGCTTGTTGTGGTGTATAATCATAGTTAGTGATTCCCAGGTTCTTCACAATTTCAGCAATCTGAAGTTTGTTTCCTTCTACATTTAATGTTTCCAGATTTGGGAACTGATTGATTCTAGGAAGATCAGTTAGGTTATTACCTGAAAGATTGATAGAGGTAAGCCCGGTCAAATCTGCAAATGACTGTGGAAAGAATCCGTCGATTCCCTGATTGGAAAGATCCAATTCCGTTACCCTGCCTGCTTCAACAGTTACACCCTCCCAATCATTGGAAGGATCCCCTGTCCAGCTAGCCGGAGCTTCAAAACTTGAGGATAAGGAGATATCCAATAATGCCAGTCGGTCTCTTTCTAATGTGGTAACTTTAACCTGGACATTGATTTGCAAACTCAGCTCACCATCTGAAATTTCGATGACCAGATTGTAGTCCGGGGTTGTATCAAAATCAAGCTGAGTTGCATCTGCTACAGTGATTTCTCCGGTAGTTTCGTTTAAAGCAAAGGCTCCTCCGTCATTTCCACTGAGTATTGTAAACGTGAGAGGATCGCCATCCGTATCTGATGCTTCAACCACATCAACTATAGCACCATTGCTAACATTTTGATCAACAGAAAATACCTGATCTTCTGCTACTACGGGTTCATTTACATTTAACACATCCACGGTGATAACTCCGGTATCACTTAAAGCTGTGTCGGCTACTTCAATAGTAAGCGAGAAAGCAGAGTTTGTTTCAAAGTCAAAAATTGTAGAATCCTGTACAAACAGCACCCCCGTATTTGACTCAATTCCAAACCCTCCCAGGTCATTGCCACTCAATATTGTCCAGGTTGGTGTAGTCCCATCCGGATCAATTGCTGCAACATTGCCTACGAAGGTTGTGGGTGGAACATTTTCACTAACAGAAAAAGCCTGATCAGTGATCTGTGGAGCTTCATTTATATTATTGATGTTTATAAAAACACTAGCAGTATCGGTAGCTGAACCATCATCAGCTACGACTGATAACTCAAACGTGTTATTCGTTTCAAAATCCAGCAATGTTGAATCACCTACAGATAAATCACCCGTTGCAGAATCCAATAAGAATGTATTGCCGGTATTTCCACTTAATATTCCAAATGAAATAGGATCACCATCAACGTCTGTTGCATCTATGGTGCCCACTGCTGATCCATTAGCACTATTCTCATCCAGTTCAAATACCTGTCCGAAGGTAATATTAGGTGCTGTGTTTATTTCATTAACATTTATGGTAACTGTAGCTGTATCTGCCAGATTTCCGGGATCAGATACCCTCACCTGCAGATTATAAACCGGTGTTATATCAAAATCAAGTTCTGATGCCGTCAACACCGTGATTACCCCTGTTAGTGGCGATAATTCAAATACATTGTTCGTATTTCCCGATAGAATAGTGTAGGTAAGCACATCTCCATTTGGATCAGTTGCCAATAGTGTATCCACAGCAGAAAGTGATAACGCATTTTCATCCACACTAAATGTCGTATCTGCTAAAACGGGAGGTTGATTGCCACTTTGAACTTCAATCTCTACAGTTTCCTGAGCAGTAAATGTCCCGTCAGTAACTTCAATAGTTAAGGTATAAATAGTTCCTACCGGATCCAGCAAGAAAACATTATTCACAGATATTTCACCTGTTCCGTCATTAATTGCAAAAACACCTAATGCGTCTCCATCTGTAATTGAATAAGTCAAAGGACTTCCTTCCGGATCATTCGCAATAACTGTATCAATTATATCAGAATTAGCTGCGTTATCCAGTACAATAAACGCCTGATTCGGAGTGATAACCGGGCTTTCATCAACATCACTTATCGTAACAGTTACCAGAGCAGTAGAACTCTCTATCCCATCGGAGACGCCAACAGTAGCCTCAATGCTTCCTCCTGTACCTTCAAAATCGAAAGCGGTAGAATCAGCAACAAATAAAACAGCTGATGTATCATTCAGGTCCGTAATACTAAATGCTCCAAATGGGTTATTGGTTAAAGAAAATGTTAGCGGATCCATTTCGGGATCGAAAGCTACAACAGTATCTACTACTGCACCTTGCAAAGGATTTTCGGCTATGGTAAATGATTGAGGAGCAATGTTTGGAGGGTTATTTGCAGGCGCAAATTGTTCATTAAAAATAATTAATGAAGCTGAATTATACTCAGTCGTGTAAATATCAAGATCTCCGTCATTATCAAAGTCTGCATGAGTAAGACGATATCCCCTTTGTTCTATGAAACCATCTGAAGTAAAGACACCTAAACCGTCATTCAGATAAATTGAAGTCCCATTTCCATAGGCACTGGAAACAACTATATCCAAATCAGAATCCCCATCAACATCGAATAAGTCAACATCATCTGGATTCCCTGTAAGAGCATTAGACTCATTTTGAGCAAATATTCCTGATCCATTATTAGTGAAAACCACTAAATATCCATAACCAACATTATCATCTCCTGCTACAATATCCAGGTCCAAATCCCCATCTACATCTCCGATTGAAATACTTTCAAAATCATAAGTTGATTTAAACCCAGAGTTTAAACTATATGTAAAATTCCCTGATCCGTCATTTACCCCCTTAAATATTGCCTGCGAATAGTTCGTGTAGGATGCTGTTGACAATAGATCAATATCTCCATCCCCGTCGATATCCGCTAATTCAGCTACATCATCTTCAAATCCGTAAACAAAACTATTGACATAAGCCGGTGTAAAAACTCCGGCATTATTTTGAAGTATTCCAAAATAAGAATTAGATGTGTATAATGAATCTCCAACAAAAGCTATATCAGAATCCCCATCTCCATCTACGTCTCCTGTTTTGAATCCATAAATTCTGAAATTTGTTATCGGAATCTGACTATCATATGAAAAATTGCCACTCCCATCATTGGTCCAAACTTCTAATCCGAGTGCACCATACCCTCCGTCAAATACGATATCTATATCACCATCAGAATCTACATCCAATGTATCGATAGAGTTTGATGTTCCAGATGTTCGCCATATGTCATTTCCTATAGCAAAGTTTCCACCTCCCTGATTGAGGAGAATTTGCGTAGTACCTGAATTTGCAATATCGATATTACCATCACCATTAAAATCAGCCGGGACAGATTTAAAACCATACACTGGTTCAAGTCCAAAATCAGCAAAAAATGTAAAAGCACCAAGGCCATCATTTTTGTATGTACTTAGTTCAACTGATGAATAATTTAATAAATCAATATCACTGTCACTATCAATATTGACAGGTTTCAGTTGGCTATAATCAAGAAGACTACTGAAAGATTGCTCAAATAAGAAGGAACCAACATTATTTCTAAAAAAGGAAGCTGTATCATTATCATTCCCAAATCTTCTGGATACAACAAAGTCAATGTCGTTATCCCCATCAGCATCTAAAGTATCTATTCTATCATCAAGAGAATAGTTATAGGTAGCCAATGCGAGAGTACCGGGATCAAAATATCCACTACCTGAATTGTTGTAAATAAATATTGAATCTCGTCTAGGAGGGCCGTAATATTCTTTACTAAATATTAGGTCGATGTCTCCATCTTTATCAAAATCACCAATTGCATCCGCATATTGGAAAAAGCCAAAAGGAAAATTGAGCATTACCGTCACTAATGAATCGTTATTACCGGTAAAGTTTTCATTTCCATCGTTTTGATAAATAATAACAGTTGGGAAATTTGTGAATGGGGGGCCTGGAAGCGTGTACTCTCCTGTTGAAAGATAATCTACATCACCATCACCATCAAAATCTGCAAAAGGGACTATTCCATTATCGAAACCAAAATTTGGAACATCAAGTTGAGGTGTAAATCCAGTGAACACACCAGAACCATTATTTCTTAATACATATAAACTGTCATTTTCATAGATTTGACTTCTCTTTTCAGCTAAAATATCGAG
>CAYTFO010000017.1:0-505 GCA_964437135.1 uncultured Roseivirgaceae bacterium
GGAAGAATTAGTAGCGACGTTAAAAGAACGAAGAGAGATACTTGGGGTTACCCAGGAGCAGCTGGCTGATTTGTCAGGAGTTGGCCTGCGTACGTTAAAGGCATTGGAGAGTAAAAAGAGTAACCCTACGTTAGAGACCTTGACAAAGCTGGCTGATGTGCTGGGCATGGAGTTAAAATTGGTAGTTAAGAATACTGACGCATGAGAAAAGCTCAAGTCCTTTGGAATGATCAGCTGGCAGGGATACTAACCCAGAATGATACATCACTTTATGAATTTGAATATTCAGATAGATGGTTAGCAGATAGTAATAAACCGGCTATAAGCCTTACATTCCCAAAAACCCAGAAGAAATATAAATCGGATCACTTATTTCCGTTCTTTTTTAATATGCTTGCTGAAGGTGTAAACAGGAAATTGCAATGCAGATTGCTTCGTATTGATGAGGAAGATCATTTTGGGTTGTTACTTGTGACTAGTTCAAAAGAGGGGATAGGTGCAGTGA
>CAYTFO010000017.1:541-30296 GCA_964437135.1 uncultured Roseivirgaceae bacterium
TCCCAGTAGAAAATGATAATTAAATGAGTCTACCAGAAATTCAGTGCTGCCCCGGAACATTAGCTAAGGGATTTGATACCTACAGTCAGGCCTGTCTGCGTAGGTTATTTAAGGGTAAGAAAGTCAGTCACATTCTACCTTATAATTCCCCGGAGATAAGCGAGGAGGATGCTGAGAAGTTTAGGGATAATCGGAAGCGAATATCAATTTCAGGAGTACAGGAAAAAGTTTCCCTTATACTTGAAAAGAACAAGCTTCGATTAACAGAAAAAGGTGAGCAGGGGACTTATATCCTTAAGCCAATTCCCAGAGATTTGAAAAAAGTAGATCAGATACCTGCCAATGAACATCTCACGATGCAAATAGCCAGACAGGTTTATGGTATCAATACAGCTGAAAATGGGTTGATATTTTTTAAGGATGGTCATCCTGCTTATATCACTAAACGCTTTGATGTCAGGGAGGATAACTTAAAATGGGGAAAAGAGGATTTTGCATCCTTAGCCGGAAGAACCAGTGAAAATTCCGGAGCAAATTTCAAGTATGAGTATAGTTATGAGGGAATCGCACAGTTGATTCGTAAATATGTACCGGCCCATATCATTGAGATGGAAAAGTTTTTTACGTTGGTAGTATTCAACTATCTGTTTTCCAATGGAGATGCCCATATAAAGAATTTTTCATTGCTACAGACTTCAGGCAGTGATTACATATTAAGCCCGGCCTATGATCTGATCAATACCCGCATTCACATTGATGACACCGATTTTGCATTGAATGAAGGTCTATTTATGGATGACTTCATGTCCGAACATATGCTAGCTAATGGAAAGGTGGGATTAGAAGATTTTCGGGAGTTTGCCAGGAGAATTGGGATAGTTGAAAGGCGAATAGAACCCTTGTTGACTCCATTTGCACAAAGACAGCCACTAGTTGAAGATCTTATCGGCAGGTCATTTCTCGATGATTCAACAAAAAAAGTCTATTTGCTTCATTATCAGAATAAGAGAAGTCAATTGGATAAATAGCATACCTATTATTTATTCCATCTAAACTGCTTCAAGGAATTATGTGGTATTTATGTAAAAGACTTCTACTAAATCCATCAGTAAGATCGAAAATCGAAGTTTCCCAGTGTAATTTTTTAAAATTGATGGATTTTGGTCAATTACGCTTGTAATTTGACAATCCAGCCTGCCCGACAGAGCTTTTGCGATGGCGGGGTGGGCCCACAACCCTGACGCAATGATAGAATCATCATTGGTCAGGGTTTTTTATTTCTTATAATTAGGTAGGCATTAAAAATTCGCACTTGTTTGATTCCGATTTACATGATAGTCTAAATATGCAATTTCAATAAAATTTTAGCTTTGATTTAAGAGTCCAGCTTGCCCGACAGATCTTTTGCTTTGCGATGGCGGGGAGGGCCCACAGACCCTGACGCAATGGTATATCCATCATTGATAGAATCATCAATGGTCAGGGTTTTTTTATCACAACTTATTACCCTATTCCTTAAAACCGTTTTTTCGCAGGATTTCAGAATACCAGCTATAAGATATTTCTCCTCTTTCATAATATTCTTTCACTTCTTCAACACTGCTTTTTTCACCATAATTCACTGTAGATTCAAGCTTCCCATTTTGGTCATAGTATTTCCATTCGCCTATTTTAATTCTCCAATCTTTATAATTTCCTTCTGATTTTAGAACACCGTCCTGGTAATATTTTTTGATCGGCCCTTCTACAAGATTATTATTGTAGTATCCAATTTCTTTATAATTTCCATTTTCATAATAGTTTATCCATTTTCCCTGACCAACTCCATCAGCATATTCCTGCCAGGATGAATAATTGCCATTAGGATATTTAGCATACAAGATGCCAGTGAATGGTGTGTCCTCTCCTTTAGCATAGTATTTATAGATACCATTGGTTGTTTTTCCTGTCGCAGAAGTCATGGAAACCTCTCTTTTAGTTTCAGTCTCAGACAATGACAGTGTATTCTGAGCAAATCCAGTTGAAGTAGAACTTACAATTAATAAGAGCGCTAAAGCGAGTATTTGCGAATTTTTGGTTGATTTCATGAGTATTTTTTGTTAGGTGAAACGCAATTAAGGTGTATAATCAATTGCTTTTGCAGATACACAACTGCATATTCAAGATATAGTTAAATCCCCAATCATATCCAGATTAGATAAAATGGTTATTTAAAAATTATTAAGTTGTCCCTGACAACTTGAGCAGATGGTAAAGGGGTATATATCTAGGTTGTCAATAGTATAAAGCACTCGTTACAAACGAGCGCTAGTTTTGAAGCAAGGTCAATAGTATAATAAGCACGCGTTAAAAACGCGCGCTGGATTAATCTATGCTGTTCTTTTTTTAAAAGCCAAGGTCCTCGAAAAATTGAATACGTTTTGGTATCCCGCTTCTTATTGTTTGAACCAAAAATGAAGAATTGCGCTCCGCGTTTTTAACGATCAAATATGCACCATAGGACTGAGCCAAATCTTCTGTTTCAACAAAGTCTCTGGCATATTGTGATATAAAATTGATATCAGACTTCTGGGCTTGATTCCATTCGCTCGAA
Source organism: uncultured Roseivirgaceae bacterium (assembly GCA_964437135.1). Taxonomy (GTDB): domain Bacteria; phylum Bacteroidota; class Bacteroidia; order Cytophagales; family Cyclobacteriaceae; genus CAYTFO01. The sequence goes on from CAYTFO010000017.1 coordinate 3,135, forward strand.
CCAAGATACAGTGGGTCAATAGATGCATGTACAGCTTCATGAGCCATAACTTCTTCTAATACACCTCTGGGTATATAATCGTTTTCTGAAATTCCCGTATGGACTACAATGCCCCCAACAGGGCCAGAAAATCTTTCATTTCCGGGATGAATCCATATTGTTTGGATACCATTGATAAGAACCGAATCTAGTTTTCCCAGGATTTCTGCATAAAACTTTGCTTGATGTTCAGCTTCAGCAATAGGTTCTATCTCAGTGTTGACAACCATCTCAATCTGTTTGCCACCCTTATAAAGAGCTTGATAGATGTGTACATTGTGCTCAGTATCATTCCCAAATCTGTTATCAGGAACTATTCGTACGGTTGTTTCCTGAAAACTGACCGAATCCAGGATACCAGGGTCTGATTCTGTTATTGTATTAGGCCCTAAAAAAGCTGCACCTTCACTTAATAAAAATGGTTCCTGAGGGTCATGGCGCGAGACCTCGATGATGACCATTTGAGTTGCTGACTCTAAAGAAGGGTCTCTTACAGATACATCGATAAAATAAAAATTATCACCACCTGCACTACCGGGAGCATCAACATCCGGAGCAACAAGAAATCTCAAATTACCAGTGATTTCATCTACCTCAAACGCGGATGCATCAGGTCCTGAAATATAATGTAAAAGCTGATCCCCATCTGGGTCCGAACCTACAATCCTATATACGGTCCCTCTTCTTGTTTGTGGAAAGATCGTTTCACTTGGTGAAATGAGCACTGGCGCTCGATTTACTTCATCTGGTATGTTTTCTACATCTATTTGATTATCGCATCCATAGAAGACTAAAAGGATTATTAATCCTACCCAAACAGTATAAAATTTTCGGGCATTAATTTTTTCATTTGAATGGATAACCAGAGATTATCCGGGTTTGTTTCATTTTAAAAGCACGTGTTAAAAACAAGCTAGTTTGAAGCACTCGTTACAAACGAGCGCTAGTGTTATAATTATTATTCCATGTTATCCAATGACTCCTGCGCACGGCTATTTTCCGGATCCAGTTCGAGTGCTTTCTTAAAATAGTTTTTTGCTTCTGTATTTCTTTCCCCCATCATCATTACTTCTCCTGTCCAGGTATGTACCATGGAGGACTGAGGGAACCATTGAATCATATATTCGCTATATTTCATCATCTTTTCAACTTCTTCGTTTTTGTAGAAATCTTCAATAACAAAACCCATATCATTCTCATCTAATATGTAATCAGCACTATTAGTTGATATCAGCACACTTACACTATCTAAGGCTTCATTAAATCCAATATCATTCATTAATTGTCTGAATACTTCTGAATATGGGGTTGCTGCATTGATAATTTCCTCCTTTACATCGGATAGCATCTTTTCTAAAGATTCCTTATCATACATCTGTCCCCTTTGAAAAACTGCAGCAATTGTTGAGGTGTTGGCTATATCCTCCAACGGATTTTTTTCAAGTAGAACCAGGCTAGCTATTTTCCCTTCTGAAACCGTACCAAAATCATTTGATTTTTTAATAAAGGAGGCTGCTGCAGAGGTGGCAGCCTGTAATGCTGCTAATTCGCTCATTCCACTTTCAACAAGGAGTTTTAATTCATCATGAATCGAAAAACCAGGGTAGGTGTAGGGGTTAGGGAAATCTGTGCCTGCCAAAATTTTAACACCCTTTGCGTGTGCTTTTCCTACCAATGGTAAAAGAGAATTAAATGTTTTCATTTCCTGTGCTGCACTTGCTGAATCTGAAGTATACGCATACCATAGATTTTTCAGACCTTTATTAATGTAATCCAGTCTGGGTGAGTTTTGCATTTCTTCTGGTTTGTCCAGCGTTGTAAAGACTTTATTTACTGTAAGGGTAGGACAAAGCCACATGTCCTTTTCAACCATTATTCTGCATAGTGAATCGAACCTTTCTTCACTGTAAGTTTCAATATATTGGTATTCTACAGTTCGCTCAGTTTTTAAAACACTATCACCAATTGTAGAAACTCCGGGGAGTACTCCAAACATATGTTCCGCAGAAGCCATTCCTTTTTGAGCGGTATAAAAAATACTAAGCTCATTAGGTACATGCCCTGCAAATGGAATTCCATTTTCACTTGCAGTTTCTGCTATAGCGTCAAATGATTCCTTGTTAAGCTTACTGTAAACTTTAATGAAATCCACGCCTTCTTCAATTTGCTTTAGCACTTCCGCTCTAGCTTCTTCTGCTGTAGTTACTTCCGCTGAACCTTCCCACACCTGAGGTCTTCCATCAATTATATTTCCAGCAGAATATATATCAGGTGCATAATAACCTTGCTTATTTTTTTCACGAAAAGCATTGGTAGAGTCCATAACTCCCCACATTTCACGAATACCTGTCACTCCATTTGCAAGTAATAGTCTACTAGCTTCTTTTTCATTCCAGTAAAAATGGGTGTGCATATCCCAAAGACCGGGAATGAGATAACCATCTTTTCCATCCATTTCTTCAGAGGACCATGATGCACTTACCGGTGATTCATAGATTGCTGAAATACGGTTTGAATCTATACCTAAAGTTTTGTTAGGTAGTATTTCTCCCGTTTCTACATCAACAATGTTCACATTGGAGATGATTAATTCATGATTTACGCTTTCTCCACATGAGATTAGCAATAGTGCTGCCAGCAAAGAGTATTTAATATTTTTTATTTTTATAAATAGGAAAATTGGGGATTCATTTAGAAGTAGGCGATCGTATTTATAATAGTGATTCTTTTAATTCCTATAAAAATAAAATAATTAGTTGAAAGTCAACTATTAATTCATGAAGATTCAAATTGATTTGAAGCACTCGTTACAAACGAGCGCTAGTTTGAATAGATAATGCATGCTTCCCTCTCGCTAATTTTTCCATCCAAGCCAGGTTTTCATCAATGCCCATCACATTTTTACATATCCCCATCAAATAATATTTGTTATAATCATTTTAAAAGTGATACCCATCAAATAATATATAATAATAATCAGATTATGTCTATATAAAATTTGATGGGTGCTATACTATTAGTGATGTACAGACTATAAATAGTGATTGGAATTGGGTTTTTAGTGATGGGCATTATATAATATTTGATGTGCATGCATGTATTTATGATGTGCACATATATAAAAGGCTAAATTGCCATAGAAAATTTGGAAGGGATCTTCTGGTAAACGGAAAGACTAAGCTTTTCTGTGACGCAGATTCATCTCATTGATGTATTGACTTCCATACATTCTCTTTCGTTCGGGATCTTTACGAAAGACAAACTTCCCGGTGGTTCGGATTTCATCTACAGACTCCCGGAGATAATAGTAAAATTGATCACGAAGAATCCTGGATTCATAGACCATCTTCTCTACTCCGGCTTTTGCCAGTTTAATACTTCCTGTCCTTACCAGTTCTTCTGCATGAGTAAGCAATGCTTCATCAAAACCAATAGCTGCTAAGAGCTCTGTTTGGCTGCTACCTAAAACTGCCAGATCACTCAAATCCTGAACCAGATCCGCATCGGATGAACCTTTCTGAATTCGTTGCACATATGATATTAAATCTGAATGTTCCCGAAAAGCAAACCGAAAATAATGCCTCAACTCCTCTCGCAAATCATACATCTTTTGCCTGGTCTTTACCCATTCCTTTCTTTCATCAGACTGGGTCAGGCGATCCTTTGTCCATAATGCTTCTGCATAAGACAATCCCAGAATTTTGATTTCCAATGTATCGATAATCTCCTCCTTGAGACCTGCAGCGATTAATTGTTCTCGATCGTTTTTAGCAATCAATAGCAGATCATACGCCTCGCCAATAAAGGCGTCTATCGGAATATATCTTTTTGTTTTCTTATGAATGTTAATCGTGGAAACCCGATCCCTGAGTTGATGGTAAGCTTGTTCTGCGTTCATAGTCTGGTTAAAAAAATTGTCTGCAATATAGGAGATAACGTCGTTATTTGCCTATATCTATCTCAGGTTTCAGATATTGATTTCCTAATCATCACACATAATCATATATTAACCATCTTCCTTTTGTTCTTTTCTATTTTGGCACTATTTTGCCAGTTTAGTAAAAATGAAAACCCAGACAAATACCTCTTTGCGGGCTCTTCCATACCAACCTCCACAGTGGATATCCTATCTTGTCGCGGGCAGGTTGCTTCATTTATCGATATTGATTTTTGTTCTGGAATCGTACATTTACTTCATTTTCCTTGAAAAGGCCTGGATAAGTGGTAACATCATATTTATAGGTTACTGGGTATTCATGACTCTTTTTGCATTCTCCCATATCTTTCTGGTTGCTGCGGATGCATGGTCCAGGTTCCAGAACTACAAATGGGCAAAGGACCTGCTATTTACATATGGATTCAATAAAAGGATTGCGAAAAGATATTTAGGATCCAAATGCCAGCGACTTGCTTTTGAAACAGCCGCCAAAGAATTGGGGTATGAAAAAGAAACGAAGCAGTACTTTTCAGAATCAGGATATAAATGGTATCACTACATTCCTGATTTTATGATCAAAGACCCCTTGTTTTTGTTCAAAAGATATTTCTGGAAAAGAACATTTCTGGAAAAACACTATAAACCCAGATTCGACTACATAGCAATTTACAAAACCCAACATCTAAATGATCTCAGTCCAGAACCTGTCCAAGCAATTTAATGAGATCAATGCTTTATCGAATATAAATCTCACACTCGAAAAAGGGCAGGTTACAGGTATTTTAGGACCGAATGGCGCAGGTAAAACCACACTTTTTAAGATCATTTGTAAGTTACTCGCACCTTCTTCCGGAACAGTGAAGATAGATTCAAATAAGAAAAAAGCAATCGGAGCGATCATCGAAAAACCGGGTCTTTATGAGTACCTGTCTGCTATGGAAAATCTAAAAGTTTTTCAGGTTAGCAGTGGGTTGAAATACGATAAAAAAGCGATGGAGCACTTACTTGAAAAGGTGAAGTTACCCCTGAATCGAAAGGATCCGGTACGGAATTTTTCCCTTGGTATGAAACAACGTCTGGCTATCGGGGCCTCACTCATCAATGACCCGGACATTTTGATCCTGGACGAACCTTTTCAGGGACTTGATCCGCCTGCCATCAAAGACTTACGGAAGTTGATAAAAGAACTCTCAGAAGAAAACGGTAAATCGATATTGGTATCTTCTCACCAACTGGAGGAGTTGTCCAAAGTTTGCGATTCGCTGATTGTGCTCAAATCAGGGAAAATCGTGAGGTCTGGTACTGTTGCTCAAATTCTGGAGGAAACTTCCAATGTATTTTTGATAAAAGGGTCGGAATTGAATCAATCCAAGACACTTATCGATTTGTCATCACAATACTCCGAAAATGAGGCACTTATCAGTATTTCATATCAACAATCGTCTGAAGTATTAGCTAAAATTATTTCAGAAGGAGCCAGGGTGGTGTCCTTTACTTCACAATTGAACCTGGAAACACTATATGATTCATCTGATTAATATCGAATTGCTCAAGTTGGTCAGGCAACGGAGAACCTACTATGGTTTATTGGCGATTTTGCTGATTGAGATAGTCATCATGCTGGGTGCCTGGTACCAGGGCAATGAAATACTCAATACATTGTTGGATACACTCACAAAATCATTTATTCTCCAGGGTAATCTGATGAATGGTAACCTGGTGCAATACCTGATCCTAAACTCACTCTGGTTCAATCTGCCGCTTATCATTATCGTGATTGTAACCGGGATTTTAGCTTCAGAATATAAGGATGAAACGTTACAAAGTTTATTTCTTCAGTCGATTAACCGGAGAAAGCTGATTTTCTCAAAATATATTTCTGCTTTTCTTTTGACGACTTTATCCATTTTGATTTTAGGATTGAGTTCAATTATCGCCTCTTATTTATTGTTTGGAAAAGGCGATCTTATTACCTATCTCGGTAAACTGAATTTTATCCCACATGAGATTGCTTTTCAGAGGATTTTATTCGCGTATTTATCAGGCAGCCTGTTGCTTTTGTTCTATTCAGCGTTGAGTATTACGGTCGTTGTGATTTTTAAAGAAACAATTACCAGCTGGATTGTCAGTGTTTTCTTTTTGATCATCAATGGATTGCTTGCAAAAATTGATTTGGGGCAATTGAATTATTGGTTGCTGCCCAAGCTGACGGATAGCTGGCAGTTGTTTTTTCAATATGAAGTTCCATGGCAACTTGTTTTACACAATCACCTGTTACTATTCATTTACCTGGTTTTAATCGTTATGGTCGGAGCAATCATTTTTACTAAAAGGTCAAATTTATGATATTCATATTGCTGATAGTTAGCTTCATTTATCCCAGGCATTTTGTTGATCAGAATGTAGATCAGGATTTGTTGATCATCAAAGAAAGACTGGATAAAATAGTATCTGCCTCTGCTGATGTGACACTGGAAGTGGATATTGATTTTATAGAAATGCCTGTGAAAACGGCCAGTCTTGAATATCGGGTAGGGGAAAAACTTAAAATTGACTCAGAGGATTTTCTGATTATACCTAAAAGAGGCATTGACCTGACCTGGGACCAATTGTTTGAGTATCAGTTTATAACGATAGACAGGGGGATAGAAGAGGGAGGTTTAAAAGTACTCAATGTAATCCCGCTGGACGATAAAAGTGATTATGCGATCATGACCCTTAAACTTGATACTGCAAATAAAACGATCAATTATGCAGAAGTATCCACTAAGAATGAAGGGACGTTCAATTTAGCATTCCAATACGAAAATCAGAGTATTTTTCCTTCGGTCATTGAAGCTACCTTTCTGGTTAAAGAAATCAACATTCCTCTGAACTTTGTTGCTAAGGAAGCCAAAGTCGATAAAGCAAAGGTGAAATCTGATGAAGTCAAAGAGGGTACGATTACACTGGAAATAGATTGGAAAGAAATCAAATGAGAGTTAGGTCAAAATCAGAGTTGTAACACCAGTTAAAAAATTATGACTACAATATAATTTGGATTAAATTGAATCTGGAATTACAAAAACACAATCTTTGTTTTCAGATGAAATCTCAATCTCTTTTTTTACTACTCACATTATCATCTCTACTAATGACTTCAAGTTGTAATCAGCAGACTCCTGAATGGAAGGATCCACAGGTGGTTTCTAAGAACACTTTGGTTCCGAGGACTACTTTTTATCATTTTAATCAGCAGGACCTGGAGACTTTTCCGCAGGCGCTTGACAACTACCAATCTCTAAACGACAATTGGAAATTTAACTGGTCTGAAAATCCAAAATCAAAACCCGATGATTTTTACAAACAAGACTTTGATGTAAGTGCATGGGATGAGATTGATGTGCCTTCGGATTGGCAGATGAGAGGGTATGGCTATCCGATTTATGTGAATATCGAATACCCCTTTACCAAAGATGCTCCGAACCCGCCTGAAGAATTTAATCCGGTAGGGAGTTACAGGCGAACTTTTAGTATTCCTGAAGATTGGGCTGATAAAAATATCATCCTTCATTTCGGAGGTGTGAACTCTGCGTTTTATGTCTGGATCAATGGTCAAAAAGTCGGTTACAGCCAGGGGTCGAAGACTCCTGCGGAATTTGATATTACTGATTTTATTAGAACTGGTGAGAATTCGGTGTCTGTGGAGGTATACAGATGGAATGTGGGTTCCTATCTGGAAGATCAGGATTTTTGGAGACTAAGTGGTATTGAACGGGATGTGTTGCTCTACGTTACGGAAAAGGTCAATCTCCGAAATGTGCTCATCAATGCGTCCCTTGAGACTGATAATTATCTAAAAGGGAAATTAGCTGTCAGCCTTGAAATTGAAAATACATCTGAAGGAGAAGTAAATGATTACAATGTAGTTGTAAATGTTCTGGATTCAGGAGTATCCATTTTTAAAGAAACAAAGAAAGTTGAAACATCAGATCAGGTCAGTTTTGAAGCTGAGAACCTTCAAATACAGCCGTGGTCTGCAGAAATCCCTAAATTATATGAATTACAAGTTCAACTTTTGGATGCTACCGAGCTACAAGTAGATGGAACACGATTAAAAATAGGCTTTCGAACTTCTGAAATAAAAAATGGTCAGTTGCTCATAAATGGTCAGCCAGTGCTGCTGAAAGGAGTCAACCGCCACGAACATGATCCTATAAGCGGACATGTGGTAACAGAGGAGTCAATGATGGCAGACATTCGGGATTTTAAAAAGTACAATATCAATGCTGTGAGGACCTCTCACTACCCGAATGATCCCCGATGGTACGAACTATGTGATGAATATGGGATATATGTGATTGATGAAGCAAACATTGAGTCACATGGATACGGATATGATGATGGCGTGACCCTGGCGCAGGATCCACAGTTTGAAAAAATGCACATGGATCGAATTCAGCGAGTAGTTCGACGAGACTTTAATCATCCGTCCGTTATCCTATGGTCTTTGGGGAATGAAGCAGGGAATGGTCCTAATTTTAAAGCACCGTATGACTGGATTAAGTCCTATGATCCTTCCAGACCTGTTCATTATGAAAGATCCGGGAGAAATGACGGTACTACCTTAAATCCCAGGACCACAGATGTCATAAGTTGGATGTACGAAGAGATGCCTTCTATCAGAGAGAACTTCCTGGTCCTGCAGTCCGGGCTACCTGAAGAAGACAAACGACCCTTTATTTGGTGTGAATACAGTCATGCGATGAGCAACAGTAATGGAAATTTCGCCGATAACTGGAGATTCGTTAGAGAACATTCTAATCTGCAGGGAGGGTTTATCTGGGACTGGATGGATCAGGGATTAGAGTTAATAAGTGAAACGGGAGAGATTTATTATGGCTATGGAGGTGATTTTGAGCCGGAGGGAGTATATAATGATGCTAATTTCTGTGCAAATGGGATCATCGGATCAGATCGATTGCCGCATCCGGCTGTCTGGGAAATAAAGAAAGTTTATCAGAACATTCAATTTGAAAAAGTCGGGGAGAATTCCTTTAAAGTCTTTAATGAGAATTTCTTCCGTTCACTATCAGATATAGAGCTAAGTTTTCAATTGATCAAAGATGGGGAAATGGTTCAGGAAGGACAGGTTATGCTGTCGGAAATTGGGCCACAGGAAGATGCAATATTTTCACTGGAATGGAAAGAAGTCTTTGATCCATATTCAGAATATTATGTAAACTTTTCAGCGACTACGAAAACGGCGGGAGCATTATTGCCGGCAGGATATGAACTGGCAAATGATCAGTTTTTGGTAAGAGCGAAAACTAAAGAACGTTCTGAAATAATGAAATCAGGTGATTTTACAGAAACCATTGATGAAAATCTGATTTCGGTTGAGATAGAAGGTTTAACGTATGTTTTTGATAAGAAAAAGTATGGATTGATCTCTATTATCAAAGATGGGATTGAAATCCTAAGGGAACCTGTCAGTATTTCATTCTGGAGGGCACCAATAGACAATGATTTTGGAGCATGGAATAATAACGATCCTTCTTCAGAAGCATATTTTAAATTTAGGGAAGCCGGTAAAAATTATGAACTGAAAAACTTTCAATTGATAAAGCCTGGTACAAATGACGGGATCACTCAGGATCATTACACTCTTAATTTCTATTTTCATCACCCTGTGATCAATGCTGGAAATATGGTAAGTTATGAAGTTCGGTCAGATGGTTCTTTGAAGATCAAATCAGAGTTGAAATTGACTGAAAATTCGCAGGTTGATTATATGCCCAGATATGGTTTCAGAATAGTCATAGATCAGGATTACGAAAATGTTGAATATTATGGAAGAGGGCCATTTGAAAACTATATAGATAGAAATTATGCGGCGCATGTCGGAAAATATAAATCCAATGTTGAAGACTTTTATGTACCGTATATCCGACCCCAGGAAAATGGATACAGAACGGATGTCAGATTGTTAGAGTTAGCCAATTCAACAGGTGACCGTTTAAAGTTTTCCAGCACTGATCAGTTTTCATTTTCAGCGCTTAAAAATCCTTTGGAAGATTTCGATCCCGGAAATGAAAAAGCTCAAAAACATACTATTGACATAGTTCCAAAAGATAAGATTTGGTTGCACATCGATCATATGCAATCGGGAGTAGGGGGAGACAATAGCTGGTCAAAAGAAGGACTTGCACATGAAAAGTATCGTGTTGATCCTGCAAAATGTAGCTATGAGTTTACTATCGAGCTACTAAAAAACTAATCTGACGGATGACTAATTAGGAAGAAATCGCCAAATTGCAATTCATTTAAAGACAAGAAAAAAATTTCGAATGAAGACAATACTATTGACAGGTGGATTGGGGTATATAGGATCTCATGTTGCAGTTGAATTAACTGCTAAAGGTTATGACATAGTTTTGATAGATAATTTATCTAACTCAGAATTGTTTGTCCTTGATCGACTGAAAGAGTTAACCGGTATTGACATACAATTTGAGAAGGGAGACATAAGAGATGTGGGTTTTTTGGATAAGATATTCACAACCTATCCGATTGACCGTATCATCCATTTCGCCGCCAAGAAAGCAGTAGGAGAGTCCGTTGAAAAGCCACTGTTGTATTATGATGTGAATGTTTCGGGCCTTATTAACCTTCTGGAGGTTGCAGAAAAATATAACACTCAAAAATTAGTATTTTCTTCTTCATGCACGGTATATGGTCAGCCGGACAGTCTTCCAGTAAAAGAGGACACTCCATTCGGTGATACGCCGTCACCTTATGGGAAGACGAAGCAAATGTGTGAGCACATTTTGATGGATTATGCTCATAACAGTAAGTATCCGATTGTTTCCTTGAGGTATTTTAATCCAGTTGGGGCACACCATACATCTAAAATAGGCGAGTTACCCAGAGGAGTACCCAATAACCTTGTGCCATTTATCACGCAGACAGCTGCAGGTCTGCGAGATGAATTAAAAGTATTTGGAGATGATTATGATACGACTGATGGTTCTGCGATACGAGATTACATTCACGTAGTGGACCTGGCAAAAGCACATGTAAAGGCGTTGGAAGTAGACACAGGAAATTATAATGTGTATAATTTAGGAACAGGTACAGGATATTCAGTTTTGGAGGTTTTGAATACATTTCAGGATGTAAACGGGGTGAAGGTTCCCTATAAAATTGCTCCCCGTCGTTCGGGAGATATCGCACAGATTTTTGGAGATCCTACTAAAGCTAATAAGGAATTGGGCTGGAAAGCAGAATTGGGTCTTGAAGAAATGATGCGGGATTCCTGGAACTGGCAGAAATCCTTAAGATAGATTTTTATTCTTCTTCAACTGCTAAAGTCACTGATCCGGTAAAATCTTTTGCTAGAATGCTGATTGAGGATGGACTGAATTCTGGTATTTCAGAAATAACATTGTTACCCGTAACAACATATTCAAGACTATTTGTTTTTTGTCCATCTTCAATAATTAATGTCAAACTACCAGAGCCATAATTTATTACAGTTGTGGAAAAGACAAAAGATTGACAATCAAACATCAATGTTTTTGTGAAGTCCTGATCTTTGGAGGACATGTGTTCTATATAAGAAAAAGCCCCGGGAACATTTGAAATTACAGGAGAATTTGTGGGCACGGGAATTTCAATATTTCCGTAAGGATCAATACAGGAAGTAAGAATGAGTAGGAAAAAAGAAAGTCTTTTAAGCAGTTTCATCGTGATGAGTTTTGCTTAAAAGACTTAGTATTTTACTGTTTGGTTGGAAGCAGCTATATGCGATATGAGCTTCCAGTTGGGATTTTAGTCTGTTTTGTTATTTTCCTTTACGTTTCCGTTTTGCCCAACACCAGAAGAAATTGAGTCGGAACTAGGTGTTAATGAGCTTTTTTCGATGGCATAAATGTCATATGCACCCATTGAGCCTAATCTGTTTGAGCAGAAATAACCTTTCTGACTGTCATGATCTAAGACAAAATCAATGTCGTCATCGATAGTATTAATTGGAAAACCAACATTCACAGGCCTGGACCATGTCTTTGTATCAGCATCCCATTTACTAGAAAACACATCATATCCTCCAATAGATTCAGGTCTGTCGGAACTGAAGTAAAGCGTACTACCGTCATCAGTGAGATAAGGGCTATCTTCGTTATAATCGGTGTTTATGTTTAATGCTACTGGTTCATTCCAAAGATTCGAATTTTCATCTAAAGTCATTTCATATAAATCTACCTGTCCACCTGATTCACTGGTAAAAATGATATGGTTGGCTTCTTTGTTGATATAGAAATAAGAATCGAATGAGTATTTCTTAAGAGTTAAAAAATGCTCAGTGTGATCATGCCAATTTTCTAATGTAGGATCAAATTTGTAGAGGGATGTATTTCCGTGATTATTGTAAACGAAAGCTGTCTTTTCATTGATATACTGAATTTTAGCTTCATGAAGATTGAACCATCCCAGCGACTTTTTAGGTTCCGGTTCGGTCCATTTGTCACCATTGTGGGTACTTGTATGAATGTAATATTCATCCTCTATGTATATATCTTCAGTAGGTCTTGAAGAGAAAAACAAGATTTCGTCTTTTCCCTCTACAAATACCGGGCTGATATCGTCAAACTTACCGTTTAGTGGTTCCGGAAGAGAATATACTTCCCAGTTATGCGGCTGATTGCAGAACTCATCTGCTTTTTTACAAAGAGCTAAATAATCATTTACCTGTCCAGATAGCTTCGAATCCAGGGTTTTATGTTTTGATAGGAATATTTTAAAGCTCTTTTCAGCTTCAGTAAATTCATAATGATTGAGATGAATTCTGCCCATCCAGTAGTTAAAGTAGTCATCATTTTTACCTAATTCGATGAAATTGGTGTAATCGTCTCCTCTGCCTTCTGACATTAAATAGGATACTTCTCTTTGGAAGTCTATGTAATGGGTATGCTCAGTATATACATGGTATATGTAATCATATACCTCAAATGCCTCTGCAAATCTTTCTTTGCTAAAGTGATCATCAGCCTGATCTACTAACTTTTCAGAATACTGAGCATTGATCGCAAAGCTTATAAATAGCAGTAGTGAGTAAGTAAATAAATTTTTCATGGTTGATTCTTTTTTACCTAAACAAAAGTATTCAGGTCCTATTCAACCAAAAAACATTCCCATATAAACATGAAAAATTTTAGTTGAAGGAGAAATATTTCTCTTAAACTGATTTTTGAATATTTAATTGTAAGTATCTTGTAATTAGCAAATTATATAAACTATAGAATACTAATAATTAATATGAATTATTCTTTAATTCCAGTTCTTCGACGGTCTTTTCATCAAAGGAAACAGGAAGCAAAACACTGAAGGAAGTCCCTTTTTCTGATGTAAGAAATGAAATGGACCCGTTATGTTCTTCAATGATCTCCTTTGATATAGATAATCCGAGCCCGGTCCCTTTTGCAACTTCCTTTGTTGTGAAAAAGGGATCAAAAATACTTTTTTGGATATCCTCCGGAATCCCCGAACCATTATCCCTGATATCGAGTCGCACATTATTTTCCGCTAATAAAGTGGTTATTTTTACTTCCCCCTTTCCATTGCAGGAGTCAATTGCATTTGAAATCAAATTGAGAAACACCTGACTTATTCGCCCTTCATTTCCAAGGATGGGGGGTATATTTTTATCCAGATCAAGTGAGACATCAACACCTTCTCTTGATTTTTTAGAAACTATGCGAAGAGTAGTCTGTATGGTTTTATTTAGATCGAATAAAGCAACATTGTTCTGATGATTTCTTGAATAGAAACTAAGACTCTTAATGATTCCAACAGTTTTTTCCGAACCATAATTTATTGATTCCAGAAGTTCATCTGCAGTACCCCATACCTGTTCGAGCTTGATTTTATTTTTTGCTTCTTTCAGTTTTTCTCTCTCCTTAAAATAATAGCTGGCAAAATCTTCCTGAGTGAGCATTTTATACAGGTATTCATCAGATCTCTGATACTTTTTTTCCAGCTCTTTTAAGTCACTGATAATTTTGGTTAGCTGGTCGCTACAACCTTTTACGTAATTGACAGGATTATTGATCTCATGTGCCAATCCCGCCATCATTTGACCTAAAGAAGCCATTTTTTCTGACTCAATTAGTTTTTGAGTAGCGTGCTTGAGATCATTCATTGAATCGTTCCATTTACGATTAACACGTCTTACGGCAGAAGAAAATATAAAAACAAACCCAAAGAATACGGACAAGAAGAAGAAATGGGAGATCAAAGAAAAAATCATTTGAAATTCAGCAGGTATGGAGTTGACAACCCATAAATTCTGAAAAGAAAGGATCGAGATTATCACTGCCAGTATGAAAGTCAATACTGAGAAAAAGTACCGGTCTTTAAATGGTTTGTAGAAAAAGGACAGAACAGAAATAATGAGTAAATGTAAAAATGCAGGAGACTGGATACCTCCAGTGTATATGGTCAATCCCGTGAAAGCTGATGCAACCGTCACTATTCCGATACGATACAGAATTACATGATTTTTGCTGTATTTGAAAACAATTCCAAGCAATAGGAAAATAACAAAAGCCGTACCCGCAATTATTGGTAAGACAGGAGATGCTTGTATCCAATACAGAAAAAATCCATACCCCAACGTTGTTAGATATGCAACAACGGTCATAATCACAAAGAAGAATCTCTGTCTGCTGTTATTATTTATTGGGGTTTCAAGTTTATTCATAATATTAAGAAGGCTAAATTACAATCGAGCCATTCTTAAAGGAAGAATCTGTGTATTAGACAGAAATATCCGGTAGTGAATAGGTAGAGGATTGAACAAGCAAAATTTTAATAAAAGTATTACCCCTTGTTTGCACTGGAATTCAACAATTGATTTCTATATAAACCTATTCTTCAAAAAAGTATTCCTTGCCGTTTTTATCAACCCAGTGATAGTATATCATTGGCGGCCAGGACGGATCTCTGATTTCATTTGACCAGGAAAAATAAGTATCTGAAAGTCTGGATTGAACATCTGGTAACCTGCCAAAAAGATCATTTTCTTCATATGGATCCTTATTTAGGTCAAAAAGAACTGTATCACCATTAACTTCATTCCACGCCAGTTTGTATTGTCTATCCCGTATAGCTCCATTAGTGCCCATCTTAAAAAAGATATGATCTCGTCGGTAATCACTTGTTTCTACTCCATAATGTAGGTCCAGACCGTCATAAACTCTGTCTGAAGGTAGTTGAACGTTAGCACCTTTTGCAGAGGTCGCGAAAATGTCCGTTACATGAACAGGTTTATTGAATTTAGTGCCCCTGGTTATCTTACCTGGCCACTTCATGATCATCGGAACCTTTACACCACCTTCTAAATTCGTAATTTTTCCACCTTTATACTTTCCGTTTTCGGTGGTGAAATTGTACTCAGCTCCGCCATTATCACTTGCTAAAAAGATCATGGTGTTTTCTGCATGATTACTTTCTTCCAAAAACTGCATTAATCTTCCAATTTCATCATCAAGAGATTTAATCATAGCATAATGAACTCGCTTAATTGAATCCTGCTCATTTGCAAATTGAGCTACATATTTTTCTGGAGCCTGCAATGGAGTATGCGGCGCATTGTAAGATGCTACAAGGTAAAAAGGCTTATTCTCAGAATTAGAAATGAAGTCAATGGATTCATCTGAAATTGCAGTGGTGAGATATCGATCTTCTTCAATGATCTGGTCGTTTCTTCGAATAGCATTTAGTCCATCGCGTTGGTCTTTCCAGATATATTGATCGGTCCAGTCCTCAGGTATTTTTTGATCTACAAACCCACTGGTATTTTCCGGAACATATAGACTATGTGAGTTGTAGAATCCATAAAACGTATCAAAACCAAATTCAGTGGGGGAGTTTTCATCTTTTTTACCCAGATGCCATTTTCCAATGTATGCTGTGGTATATCCTTTCCTTTTCAAAATTTCAGCAAGTGTTATTTCAGATTCAGGCAAACCCATATTTTCAATAAGTTCTTCATTGGGTACACTTGTCATGTATTTTGGTCTCCAGGGTCCACTATCAATAAAATACTTAAATCCATAGTATTCCATTCGATTTCGGAGATATCTGTGATGGATTTGATTTTCGTACCCAAACCTTTGATTATATCTCCCGGTCATAATGGCGGCTCTGGATGGACTACAAACGGGTGATGTTACATATGCATTGGTGAAAAGAGCACCCTCTTTTGCCAGGTTTTTCATGTTAGGTGTTTTGACCGGTCCGTCCACATATAAGTCTGTATCGGTGTAGCTGAGATCATCAACAATAATCCAAATGATGTTAGGCTGTATTGAATCTTCTTCGGGATCCAGATTTTGCAGATAATCATTTTTTGATTCCAGCATTTTCTGATCAAAAGGTATGGTATACTCATCTGAGGAAAGCGGAATGAAGAGATAAATAACAAGTGCTATCACAATTCCAATCAATACTCTTGGCAATGATCTTCTTTTCATATCTTTTTATAATTAATCTTAAGAAATAATGCTCGAAAGATGAACTTCTTATATTTTAGTGAAAAACGGATGCTTCAAAAATATTTAATTCTATTATGAAAACACACCATACATTTTGTAGAATTTGTGAATCGTTGTGTGGATTGAAGGTTACGACAGAAAATAATAAGGTTGTTTCTATTGAGCCAGACAAGGAACACGTTGCTACAGAGGGATTTAGCTGCGTAAAAGGGTTGAAACAGCATGAAATGTATGCTTCTCCGGATAGATTGAAATATCCGTTAAAAAGAATGCCCGATGGTAACTACGAACGAGTATCCTGGGAACAGGCTCTGACAGAGATAGGTCAGAAGATAAAATCATTAAGAAAAAATGATGGCCCGGATTCAATTGCAATGTACGTTGGTACAGCAGCCGGATTTGGAGTTCTTCACCCTGTATTTGCCCAGGGGTTTATGACCGGAGTCGGTTCCAATAGCATGTTTGCCTCAGCAACACAGGATTGCTCTAACAAATTTGCGGTTTCCAGATTGATGTATGGATTTCCGTTTTCACTTCCATTTCCCGATTTAGATAATACAGATTGTCTCATTATTGTAGGAGCTAATCCTGTCATATCAAAATGGAGTTTTTTACAGGTTCCAAATCCGGTAGAGAAATTAAAAAACCTGGAAAGAAGGGGAGCTAAACTATTTTTCGTTGATCCAAGGAAAACAGAGTCTGCGCAAACAGCCGGTAAACATATATTCATCAGGCCGGGAACGGATGTTTTCTTCTATTTATCATTTTTAAATGTGCTGATTAAAAAAGGAGGCATAGATCAGGAAAAAGTATCTCAATATATGATGAGTTACGATGAGGTTTTTGAACTGGCCGGTAACTGGGATGCTGCAAAAACTGAGAAAGTGACGGGTATACCTGCTGATACTGTTTCTGAAATGGTTGAAGCATATATGAATGCGAAAGGAGCTTCTTTATACTGCTCTACTGGTGTCAATATGGGAGGAAATGGAACGCTGGCATTCTGGATACAGGAAGTTATCAATGCGGTATCCGGAAACCTGGATAAAAAAGGGGGAACGCTTGTGGGTAAAGGGGTGATGGATTTCATAAAGTTTGGAGTGAAGAATGGAGTTCTGATGAAAGATGAAAAATCACGAATTGGGGATTTCAAAACGGTAAATGATGCTTTTCCGGGGGGGATTTTAGCAGATGAAATTCTGACTCCGGGGGAAAGACAGATTAAGGCACTTTTTGTCACAGGAGGGAATCCTCTCATTACAATGGCAAATTCCGGACGACTACGTGAGGCATTTCAAAAACTTGACCTATTGGTTACGCTTGATATATACCATAATGAAACCTCGTCAGAGGCTAATTATGTACTACCGTGCACAGATCCATTTCAGCGTCCGGATTTACCTTTTATTTTTCCTTTGATGCTCGGATTGCAACAAAAACCTTATTTACAG
The DNA here is from genome assembly GCA_964437135.1 of uncultured Roseivirgaceae bacterium. Classification (GTDB taxonomy): domain Bacteria; phylum Bacteroidota; class Bacteroidia; order Cytophagales; family Cyclobacteriaceae; genus CAYTFO01. The sequence continues at coordinate 21,098 of CAYTFO010000017.1, forward strand.
GCAACCAGGGCATTGATCGATCCAGAAGGAGAGCAGCGGGATGAAGCCTCCATTTACCTTGATCTTGCTAAATATAGTGGGATATCCATTTTTGATTCTAAGATGGCTCAGTGGTTTTTTGAACTGTTAAGAAGCTATTATACCTGGAAAAGAAAAAAGAAGTTTCGTTCAGTACCTCAGGAAGGAATATTAAATGGGCTTTTACGTCTCACCAAACAAAAGAGTTTTAATAACCTGCTTAAAAATAATCATGGAATTGAAAGGCCAAAACATGAGGTGGGTTCTTTCTTAGGGAAGAGGGTTTTGACTGAAAGCAGGAAAGTCAATTTATCACCGGTAGAACTGATAGAACATGCAAATAAGCTTGAGAAAGATTTTCGATCTGAGCTTGAAGGTATGGATAAGTTCAAGTTGATAACAAAAAGGACTGTTACAACCCATAATAGCTGGACCCATAATATTGACAGGATGATTGCAAAAGGGAGGGATACCAATTATGCTTATTTAAATCCGGAGGATATGAAAGAATTGGGTCTGGAAGAGTATGATTTCGTGGATATATCCAATGATGTGGCTACCATCAGGATCGCTGTGAAGTCACTTGATACATTGATACGAAAGAGTGTTGCAGTACCACATGGATGGGGTCATCAACATGCTAAAGGATTATCTGTTGCAAGCAAAACGAAAGGGGTGAATGTCAATTTGTTGGCAGCAGATGGTCCAGATAGAATTGATAAAGTTTCAGGAATGGCACATTTGACAGGCTTTTATGTAGAAATAAGAAAATCTGAAGAAGAACTTCAGCCAACCTGGTCCGGAACGTGATGATGAGAGAGTTGGGAAGAAGTGAAACAGGAAAATAGCTAAATAGGAAAATAGCTAAATAGTAAAATAGAAAATAGAAAATTGGTTAATGGATCGTACAATTGACATTAGACTGTGAACAAACGGTAAAAGAATTTAGATGATAGATATTAGAATAATAGAAGATCAAAAAATGTATTTATTGATCAAAAAAACTGCTTTTCCAACTTTGAAAGTACATCAGATACGATATCAAAAACATAAGCAGACTATCTTTTAAACAATAGCTAGACAATAGAAGAACAATAGAAAAACAATAGATTAACCTACTATGGCTCACGGAAGATTTGACAACCCGATTATAGCAACACTTGCCGGTGTAAAAGATTTTTTCAGAAAACAGGATCTGGAGGGCAGGCTGAAGGATACCGACAGAGCAGATGGAAAAACTATTCTTGTAACAGGTGCAAATTCAGGATTGGGATTTGGCTTATCTGTGGAGTATGCTAAAAGAGGAGCTCATGTGATCATGGCGTGTCGTCGTCAAATTCCTGAAGCAGGTGAGACAGTGAAAGAACTATCCGGTTCGGATAAGGTGGAAATGCGGTATGTTGACTTTAGTAAAATAGATACTATTCATGCTTTTTGTGAAGGCTTGAAAAAGGATGGAGTGACTTTGGATATCGCGGTGTTGAATGCCGGTGTAGCATTACCGGAGAGCCGTCCTACGGATAGCGGGTTAGAAGAGATGTTCCTTGTGAACTATGTATCCAACGCTATTTTGTCAACAAGATTACTTGATTTTGGTATTATTCGAAATAATTCAGTAGCTGGAAATAGGGAAAGTGAACCATCAAATATTCTGTTTATCTCGTCAGATTCCCATCAGGGTTCTTCTTACATAGACTATGAACAGTTTGGCACCTATGAAAAGTATGGAGTTACGAAAGGTATGAACTACTACAGCTACTACAAGCTGGTGATGAATACTTTTGCGACAGAGTTATCGAGAAAGCTAAATGCCAATGAGCTGGATGTTGAAGTGAATGTGATGTGTCCGGGACCTGTCAATTCCAATATCACCAAAGAGGCACCCTGGTTGCTTCGTAAAATTTTGAATGGAATATTCTACATCATCTTTAAATCCCCAGCAAAAGCCTCACAACCAATACTTTACATGACACTTTCACCTGAATTTAGAGGAAAGACCAATGAGTATTTGCATATGTTCAATCAGAAAAGAATGGATGAAAAAATATATGAAGAAAAGGAGGGTAAAAAACTCTGGAGTGCTACTTATGAGTTATTAAAAAAATATGATCCCAAAACTGCAGAGTCAATTGAAAAACTTGGTAAGGAATAGGTTAGTTTTTGAAGGCTAATTCAGCATCCTTTTCCATCACTTTCGTTCTTTTTTTTGTAATGACGCGATTTACAATAAAAACAATAGCGAAAATAATCCCGGCTATTGTAGCCATTGCTCCAGCTATTGATCCATCTACTGAATAAGCCAGAAAATAACCAAAAACCGAAGTAAGGACTCCAAAGAGTGAAGAAATTATCAGCATTTGTTTAAGATTCGAGGTTATGAGGTAGGCAGTAGCTGCGGGGACTATCAAAAAAGCCACTACCAATATTGCACCCACACTGTCAAAAGAAGCAACTGTGGTTAGTGAAACAAGCGACATCAACAGGTAATGCCAGACTGTGGTTGAAAACCCATTACTATCTGCATATTCAGGGTCAAAAGTTGTAATCAGTAATTCTTTATATCCGATTTTGATGAATAGTAAAATCAGTATCAATACAATAGACAATACGAGAACGGCTCTCGGTATAAAGGGTTGATTTCCTATGTAAATCATATCTAAAGGAACATATGCAATCTCTCCATAAAGAATGCAATCCTGATCAATGTGTGCATCACCTGCATAGAAAGTTACTAGTATCACGCCAATCGCAAATAACCAGGTGAACGTAACGCCAATCGAAGCATCGCTTTGAAGTTTTCCCTGTTTATGAAAGAACTCTATCAGGAAAGTTGTAATGATACCCAATATTCCGGCCCCTATGAGCATCCAAATTGTTTGATCAGCACCCATCACCATGTAGGCAATGACAATACCCGGCAATACAGCATGGGAAATTGCATCACTTACCATCGCCATTTTTCTTAAAATCAGATAGCTTCCAAGAAGAGCACAGCTAACAGCAACCAAAGAACCAGTTAATATGATCAGAAATGCATCCATTTTATTCTTTAGGTGGTATTATTGATTCATGTGGATCTTTATCCGGATACTGTAAAACTGCTTCCAGTTTTGTTTCCAGTTCGGGTGTAATGATATGTTCTATAGATTCTGCATCTTCATGAACATGATCAGGTGCAATTCGTAGATATTCTGTAAGATATAGCTCCCACATTCTGTGAAGCCTTTGAATTCTTTTTCCTTTTAAATACCCCTGGTTTTTCAATTTCCAGTTGCCATTTTCTTTAGTGATATATCGTTGAAAGTAAAGTCGTTGAAGTCCTTTTTTTAGTTGATTGTACGTGAAATCTCTTTTCTTCAATAATTCTTCTTCAGTACGAGCTTTCATAGATTGTCCATCATTTTCTCCTAATGCATAAAAAGCTTTAAGGATGTTTTCTTCTAATAATCTATTTTTAGTAGCATTTTGTCTCCAGATTTTTGATATGATTCCTTTTCCAGGAGCTATAAAAAAGGAAACTATAGCAATTATTGAAAGGACCATGACCATCCATGGACCCGTTGGCATTGATGGTTGTACAAATGATATGAAAGCACCTGTTATACCTGAGAAAACTGCAAAAGCGGAAGAAATCAGGATCATAATTCCCAATCTGTTTGTCCAGAATCTTGCAGCGGCAGCTGGAGTAATCAACATGGCTGCCATCAATACAACTCCAACTGCCTGAATTCCTGTTACTACAGCCAATACAGTTATTGTGGACAGCAGTATTTCCATTGCTTTAACATTTATCCCGATTGTCATTGCAAAGTCTTTATTAAACCCTACCAGTTTAAACTCTTTATAGAACAAAGCAATGATTATCAGTACGATTAATCCAACTAAACTGAAAGCAATAAGATCTTTTCCGATCAAAGATGCCGCTTTTCCGAATAAAAATGAATCCAGTCCGGTTTGTGCTGCATTTCCGGAATGTTGAATGAAAGTCAGTAACAAAATCCCGATTCCAAAAAACACGGAAAGAATCAAACCTGTTGCTGTGTCTTCCTTAATCTTGGAATTGTTGATCAGATAATCCATCAAAGTCATAGAAATCCAGCCTGTGACAAATGCCCCGATAATCAATAGAAAAGGATCTTTAGTGCCGGAGATAATAAATGAAAGACAGATTCCCGGAAGAACTGAATGAGAGATCACATCACCAACCAAAGCTTTTTTTCTAAGAAATGTAAAGCAACCCACCACAGCAGATGTTACTGACAATAAAATTGTTCCCAGGACAACATATTTGATGTTGGGGTAGGAGAATGTAAAGAAATCAAATAATGACTCTTTCATTGTTCTCTGGCTGGATATTGTTCTTTTTTCATCAATTCACCTACTTCAGAAAGAAGGGTAAGTCTTCCTCCATACGTTTCTTCAAGCATCCTGTCGTTGAATACATCAACCGTTCTTCCGGATGCCACCAATCTGAGATTTAACATAATAAGCCAGTCAAAATAAGTTGTCACAGATTGCAGATCGTGATGAACGACTATAATGGTTTTCCCCTTTTCAGATAATTTCCTCAGAATTTGAATAATTGCTTTCTCGGTTGCAGCATCTACTCCGGCAAAAGGTTCATCCATAAAATATATATCCGCTTCCTGACACAATGCACGGGCCAGAAATACACGCTGCTGCTGTCCGCCAGATAGTTGTGAAATTTGCCTGTTCTTAAAAGCAGACATGCCCACTTGATCTAAAGCGTGTAATGCAGCATCCTTATCAGCTTTCTTGGGACTCTTAAATAAACCAACTCTTCCATACCTTCCCATCAATACTATGTCATAGACAGAAGCAGGAAAATCCCAGTCAACTGACTCTCTTTGCGGAACATAGCTTACCTGTTTTCTTACTTTTTCCAAAGGTTTATCGAAAACCCTGGTGTAACCTGAGCTTACCGGAATAAGTCCCATTATCGCTTTGATTAATGTTGACTTACCCGCGCCATTTGGTCCGATTATCCCACATATCGAACCTTTAGGTACTGTAAGGTCAATCCCCCAAAGTACTGGTTTTCTATCATAACTTACCGTAAGGTCATGAATTTCAAGAGCAGGGTTTTCAATAACAGTGTTCATTTTAATGAATTTGTAATTACATCAACATTATGCTTAACCATGCCAACATATGTACCTTCAAATGTTCCAAATTCACCCATGGCATCAGAATATAAACTTCCTCCTATTACAACATCATGACCTCTTTCCCGGCATCCATTTATTACTGCTTTTATGGCTTTATCTGAAACTGAAGTTTCAACAAAGATTGCTTTTACTTCCCGTTCGATGATTAAATCAGTGAGATCTGCAATATCTCTCAATCCAAAATCCGAAACGGTAGATATCCCCTGAAGACCCACTACATCCATGTTATATGCCTCACCAAAATAACCAAAAGCATCGTGTGCGGTTACTAATACCCGCTGAGATTTTGGGATAGTACTTATATTTTCAGAAACATATTGATCTAATGTGTCAAGTATATTTAGATACTGAGTAGCATTCTGATGATAATACTCAGCATTTGTTGAATCCGTTTCGGCAAGGTTCACAGTTATGGATTTTACAACTCGTTTCCAGAGTTTCACATCAAACCAAACATGCGGATCAAAAGCATTTTCATAAATTTCTGAAGTGTTGAGTAAAGAGTCTGGGATACTCTCTGCAGCAGCAAGTATGTTTTTATTTGAAGAGAGTCTTTCAAGAATTTCTCCCATCTTTCCTTCCAGCATCAGTCCATTATAAATAATAAGATCTCCACTTCTTAACTTTTGAAGGTCTCCCTGTGTAGCCTTATATAAATGAGGGTCCACACCGGGTCCCATGATTGCAATTGGTTCTATTTTTTCACCACCAATAATTTTTGCTGCATCATAAAGCATCCCTGTTGTAGCCACAACTTTTATTTTTTGATTGGGATCTTTTTTACTCTTTTCAGGTGAGTTGCAGTTTATGAGAAATATAATTATTCCAAGAATACATATATTGAGGATATTGATCCTCTTTACAGTTTTTGATAATAATGATATCGGATTATTTTTTGACATATTAATTACTTCTTTGGGATTAGTCTAACATTCAATTGACCAGAAATTTTAGATGATAAAAACAGCTTGTTTTGGTTTTCTGTTTGAACTTCCATAGACCCATCAAATTCAATTTTATCAGTTACTGTTAGCTTCAGTCCTAATCTCATTTTTAATTTATCCAGGTATTGAAGGAGCCTTGGATCGCTGTCACTTACTCCGGAAAAAACACAGGTGTCACCAATTTCAAGATCCTTTAGTAAAAGGGTAGGGCCGATTTTAAATTCACCATTTGCATCGGGTATAGGATCGCCATGCGGATCAATGGTGGGGTGATCCAAAAATGCGTCTAACCGCTCAACCAATAAAGGAGATTTTATATGTTCTAACTGCTCAGCAATTTCATGAACTTCGTCCCAGTTGAAATCGAGTTTACGGACTAAAAACACTTCCCATAAACGATGCTTTCGAATAATCTTAAGCGCTATTTTTTCTCCCGAATCCGTTAAGGTAGTCCCCTTATATTTTTCATACTTTATCACTTTCTTTTTTGAAAGCCGTTTGATCATGTCACTGACTGTAGCTGGTTTTGTGTTCATGCTTTCTGACAAAGCATTTGTGCTTACGGGGGAATCCTGCTCCTCGCTAATGTGATATATAGCTTTAAGATAATTTTCTTCAGTAAAACTAAGTTCCTGATTCATTAATCAAAGGTAGTTAAAAATTTAGATTAATCTAAAAATAAATTTAGATAAGCCTATTATAAGCGCTATTAAATATTGATAATGAGATATTTATATTTATTTAAATAAAGTATCAAATAATACCAATAATTTAGGTTCTTCACTTTCCCAACCTGCAACCCTATTGATTCTTCTTTGTGTCGATATTTTAATACTGAGCAAAGTTTTTAGTAGTTTTTCTATGTTTAGCTGTTGATAATCTACACTGATAGCAGTCCCTAATTGACTACCGATTTCCTCCCATTTCGTATTAGTCTCTATTATAAATGGAAGATTGAAATAATTGTACTCATAAAGTTTTGTTGGAATACGATCGCTATTTGAATTTGAATATTGATGTGTTATAAATCCAAAATCAGAACTAATGACACTTTCTATAATTTCTTTATGATTTACAAATTCATCAATTCCAACTAATGAAATATTTGGTTGTTTAGCTTCTTCGATTTTAAGGTAATCATTAATACTTTTTTGATAACAAATACCAATAATTTTCAATTCAGAATCAGGGTAAACAGCATATATTTTTTTCCAAATTTCAACTGCATTTTGTATTCCACTATAATCAGATATAACACCGCTAAAAAGAAATTTTAAGTCTTTATTTTCGCTTTTAAGAATATCAAGTTTGTAATTATCTGCAAATTTATTTTCAAGAATAGTAAAGCGATTTTCAACAAAGCCGAGGTTTTGATATGCTTTTTCTGCCAGTATAAAATGGTCAATACTTGGATAGATGTATTTTTCAGTCAGGTTCAAAACTAACCTTACTAATCGCTTATTAATTCCTGTGTAGATTTGCTGATTTTCCAGGTTAGCTCTGTAATCTTCCTGTAGGTCAAATACAACTTTACATTTGTTGAATCTTTTGTAAAAACTCCCTAATAAACATAAATCCGGACTTGTGCAGATATACACATCAGGTTGTATTTTTTTGAGATGGCGATAGGTTTGAACAAGTGCTGAAATTCTGGAGCTAAGTCCTCTATTTCTAGCATTGATATATTTGAACTTTATATTTTTTTCTTCACTAGAAAAACTTTTTGGTTGGATTCCAATTAAATTAATTTCATATTTATTTGATTTGGAAAGAGTTTTTGCCAATCGTTCATACATCCTGACTTCATTGGCGGGTTTTAGTACAGAAGAAATGGCGATTCTTTTCATTTTAAAATTTTCATTACTAAAATAGCCACTTAATATTACCCTACTATAATATGAAAATGCAAACTTTGATTGAGGAAGCATGGGAAGACAGGAGTCTTATTAAAAAGAAAGAAATTTCTGTTGCCATAAAATCTATAATCGATGATCTGGATAATGGAAAGAGAAGAATAGCTGAATTTAAGGAAGGGGAATGGGTTGTAAATGAATGGCTAAAAAAAGCAGTTATTCTGTATTTCCCATTGATGAAAATGCAATTAATCGAAGTTGGCCCTTTCCAGTTCCATGATAAGATCAAGCTTAAATCCGGATATGATCAATTGGGAGTAAGAGTAGTACCTCATGCAATTGCCAGATATGGATCATTTGTTAGTCGGAACACAGTATTGATGCCCTCATATGTGAATATCGGTGCATATGTTGACGAAGGAACAATGGTAGATACCTGGGCTACTGTAGGAAGTTGTGCTCAGATTGGAAAGAATGTTCACCTTAGTGGAGGTGTTGGTATTGGTGGGGTGCTTGAACCTGTACAGGCATCTCCTGTAATTATCGAAGATGATGCTTTTATTGGAAGTAGGTCTATTGTTGTTGAAGGAGTAAGAATAGGTAAAGAGGCTGTTTTAGGTGCGAATGTAGTTTTAACTGCAAGTTCAAAAATTATAGATGTGACCGGAGCGGAGCCCAAAGAATATAAAGGCTATGTTCCTGAAAGATCTGTTGTAATTCCGGGTTCATTTACTAAAAAATTTCCTGCAGGAGAATATAACGTGCCGTGCGCTTTGATAATAGGACAGCGAAAAGAGAGTACCGATAAAAAGACATCTCTGAATAATGCACTTAGGGAAAATAACGTTGCCGTATAAAGTATTCTCAGTTTGGCATCAATATTGAACAAATACCACAAACAACTAATTCCTTTGATTATGAAAAGAATGGTATTGTTCTTTTGTATTACTCTGTTTTTATCCGCATTTACTCAACCCAATGAAAACTATTCGGGTGATTACCTATTAAAAACACACCCTGTCAATCAAGGTGAAGAACTAGAATTTAAACTTAGTTATGGTTGGTTTACGGTCGGCAAGGCAGACCTAAAAGTATCAGATAATGAAGCTTACTTTGATGGTAAGAGCTGTTATAAAGTAAATATCGCAGGTAAAACCGCAGGGTTAGTTGGATTATTCTCTAAAGTTGATGATAA
>CAYTFO010000017.1:30306-34317 GCA_964437135.1 uncultured Roseivirgaceae bacterium
TCGCCGGCGGGCCCCAGGGAAGGCCGCACGGGGACGACTCCCCCGTCGCTCCCGTAGAAAAAGATAATTTAATTCCACTTCAATCATTCAGCGATCTCCAGGAAGGTAAATACATGCGTAAAGAGAATATCAATTTTGACCATGATAATCAGCAGATCACGGTTGATATGATTAAGAGAAATGAAAAAAAACCAAGAAAGATTTATGATATCGAAGGGGAGGTACATGACATGATTTCCGGTTATCTCAATATGCGGTCCATCAATTATAGCAGATTAAACCCTGGGGATACGGTTAGGTTTAAGGCTTTTTACGATGAGGAATTCTATGACTTTGGCTTTCTATTTGAAGGGAAAGAAATGGTAGATACCGAAGTTGGGGAATTATATGCCTATAGAATTGTGCCTATTATGCCTGTTAGTAAAATCTTCCCTGATGAAAACCCGGTTACTGCGTGGATTTCAGCGGATGCAAACCAGTTACCTTTGCTGGTGAAGGCTAAAATGTTTTTTGGAACTGCTTATGTTGAGTTAACAAATTATAAAAACATAAAATACGGTCCAGATTTTCAATAATCCAATCCTATCTTTGCGTGCTTGTTACAATTATGTTGTTATTGTGAAATACAACAATTCATTAAGAGGTCAGAAATGAAATATTTAAGTTTAATAATAGTATCCTTATTAGCACTATTTTCTTGTTCAGATAGTGAAACTGTGAAAGGTGATACTTATTTTGAGAATGGCGAATATGCCAAAGCAATTGAAGCTTACAATGATTATTTAAAGGAAAATACAGCAAATGCTAAAACCCTGTACAATAGAGGTAGATCATATGAAGAGATCAAGGAATATGATTTGGCATTAAAGGATTTTGAAAAAATCCTGGAATCAGATGAGCGAAACATCAAAGCAATGCTGAGTATTTCCAAAGTAAAATATGAACAAAAAAATTACAGCCAATCATTAATATGGGCTGATAAGGTGCTTGAGATATCAGAAAACTCTCATAATGCTCATTTTCTGGCAGGCAGAAGTAAACATCAACTTGGCTATGTGAAAGAAGCTTTGGATTCTTACAGTTCTGCTATTAAACTCAACAGGGATTTTGGTGAGGCATACCTTTACAGAGGTGCATTAAAGATTTCAATGGGAAAGAATGCAAGTGCATGTGAGGATTTCAAAAAAGCTGTTAATCTTGATGTTACCGGTTCCCAGGAAGCAATATCAAAGTATTGTAAATGAGTTATTTGAGTAGATTTACAACATCATTTCAAGAATTTGAAACTCCCTTTTATTTCTATGATCTGGAGTTGCTAAAGCAAACCCTTGAAACTATAAATCAGCAGATTTTTAACTTTCCATATCATGTTCACTATGCTCTAAAAGCTAATGTAAATACGAGACTACTTGGAATAATAAAAGATGCTGGTTTTGGCGCTGATTGTGTTAGTGGCAATGAAGTGAAAAGAGCTCTGAAAGTAGGGTTTGATAAAGAAAAGATCGTTTTTGCCGGAGTGGGTAAAACGGATTGGGAAATAAACATTGGTCTTGATAATGATATTTATGCATTTAATGTAGAGTCAAATCAGGAACTTCAGGTATTAAATCAGATGGCAGGTGAAAAGGGTAAAAAAGCTCGTTTTTCATTGAGAATCAATCCGAATGTAGATCCTGAAACGCACAAGTATATTACAACCGGAACCAGGGAAAATAAATTTGGGATTACCATAGATGAACTAAAGTCGATAATTCCCGATATTCATAAATTGGAAAATGTAGAATTTATGGGTTTACATTTTCATATTGGTTCTCAGATAACTAAAAATTCAAAATTTATTCAGCTCTGTGAACGAATAAATGAATTACAGAGTCATTTACTGGAAAATGGGTTTAATCCACCGGATGTGAATGTGGGAGGTGGTTTGGGAGTAAATTATAATGATCCTGACAGCGAATTAATTCCAGACTTTGAAGCCTATTTTGATGTTTTTAAAACCTATCTGAAACCATTAGAAGGTCAACAAGTACATTTTGAGCTGGGAAGATCAGTGATTGCTCAATGCGGTTCTCTAATTTCCAGAGTGCTTTATACAAAACCGGGAGATGGAAAAAGCTTTCTGATCTTAGATGCCGGAATGACTGAGTTGATCAGACCTGCACTTTATCAAGCCTATCATCATGTAGAAAACATATCTTCAGTTGAGTCAGAGGAAAATTACGATGTAGTAGGACCTATTTGCGAGACTTCCGATGCATTTGCCAGAGACATAAGGCTACCTGCATCTAAAAGAGATGATCTCATAGCTATTCGGTCAGCAGGAGCCTATGCGGAAGTTATGAGTAGCAGATATAACTTACGAGATGTGGCTCCATCTCATTTCAGCGACAAGTTAATATAAAATAACTCCTATTATTAAGTACATGATTGCTGCTGCCGATCCGGTCAGAAGTGCATAAGGTAACTGAGTCTGAACATGGTCAATATGTTCTGATCCTGAGGCGACAGAGGCTATTAGTGTTGTATCTGAAATAGGTGAACAATGATCTCCAAATACACCACCTCCAAGAACTGCTGCTAATCCAATAAACGGACTTAAGCCAATAGATTCAGATAAGGGCATTGCTATAGATATCATTATCGCAAATGTTCCCCATGACGTACCAGTTGCAAATGCTACGAAACAGCTTGTTAAAAATAGAATCATTGGTGCAACTGCCGGCGATAACCATTTTGAAGTTACTCCAGCAACATATTGTCCGGTTCCGAGCTCCTGACACATATTTCCTATTGCAAATGCAAGCACCATTAATATAGCCATGATCATCATTTCACTCATGCCTTTCAAAGATTCTTCAAAGAAAGATTCGATACTTATAAGTTTTTGTATCGCGTACATAATTCCGGCAGATAAGAGTGCAAGCGTTACAGAATACATAACGGCACTACTACCAGATCCATTGGAAATTGAGGCCCACAGTTTGTCAGAAGTACTTATGCCTGGTTCAACAGCAGATTCCCAGCCGGTATAAATCAAAAATACGGGCATGCTCAAAACCATAATGAGTAGTGGAATGATCATATTAAATGCTTTACCATCCAGTATTGAATCTTCTTCTTTATCAATGATTATTTGAGATTCCCTTTCCTCGAATTTTTTCATGGTTCCGTAACTTTTACCAGTCCAGGTCAGAAAGAGTAGAAAAATAAGTGTGAAGATCGGGTAGAAGTTGAAGGGTATTGAAAAAAGCAATGTTTGAAAAGGATCAAGATTGGGAAATGCAATCAACAGTCCCATTATGTAAGCACCCCAGGCATTTATTGGAAACAATATGCAGGAGGGGGCAGAACTGCTGTCAGCCAGGTAAGCCAACTTCTCTTTAGCTAAACCATACCTCGCAAATAAAGGCCTAAATGCTGTTCCTACAGTTAAAATAGAAATATTCGATTCAATGAATAACAAAAATCCGGTCAAACCTGCAGATAATTGTATCGCACGCTCCGGGTGTCTTGTTTTTTCAAGTCTTCTTTGAATAAATTGAATAAATCCGATTACTCCTCCTGAATGTCTTAATAATTGAATTAATGCTCCGATTAAAAATGTGAAAATAATCGTCCTGGTATTCCCTTCACTTTTAAATACATTTACGATCCCATCCAAGGTTGCAAATGCACCTTTTACAATATTCCAGTCAGCCAGTATTATATATCCAAGCAGAATACCTAAAAGTAAAGAAAATAATACTTGTCTTGTTTTGATGGCAAGAAGTATTGCCAAAACCGGTGGGATCACCGATAAAAAACCATAATCACTCATTAACCAGCAAACTTAAGTCTTTTTCAGCTGATCCTGCTTTATATGGATAGGAATCAAAAACCAATTCAACGGCAGATTTAATAGGGTCCTTTTTTGATTTTAACTCCTGATGATTTTTCATGTCTATACTACCATGCCAAACCAGCTTATTTGATTTTCTGTCTTTAAGTTCAAATAAAAGAATACTTTGATTA
>CAYTFO010000018.1:0-12809 GCA_964437135.1 uncultured Roseivirgaceae bacterium
TTTAGGTACAACCGGGTAATAGAACCCAATTACATAAATTCCTTTTTCCAGCAATCTTGCTGCCATTTTCTGAGATAAAACAGCATCGTATAGCATTATTGGAACAATGGCATGTTCACCCGGTTTGATATCAAACCCTGCATCTGTCATTTTTTCTCTAAAATACTTCGTGTTTTCCTCCAGTTTATCTCTTAATTCAGTAGTCTCACTGAGCATATCAATTACCGCAATCGAGGCACCTACAATCGAAGGAGCTAATGTGTTTGAAAATAGATAAGGTCGGGATCTTTGTCTCAGGATATCAATTACCTCTTTTTTTGCAGAGGTAAAACCTCCTGAAGCACCTCCAAGTGCTTTGCCCAGTGTACCAGTAATGATATCTACTCTGTCCATAACATTCCTGAATTCATGCACTCCTCTACCGGTTTTTCCCATAAACCCGGTAGAATGGCACTCATCAGTCATTACAAGTGCTCCATATTTGTCTGCCAGGTCACAGATTTTGTCAAGTTTTGCAATAGTGCCATCCATTGAAAAAACACCATCTGTTACGATCATCTTAATTTTCGAAACTGAAGCAGCTTTTAATTGTTCTTCTAAATCGTTCATATCATTATGCTTATACCGGAACCTTTTAGCTTTGCATAAGCGTACTCCATCAATTATAGAAGCATGATTTAGCGCGTCGGAAATTATTGCATCTTCCGGTCCAAGTAATGGCTCAAATACACCACCATTAGCATCAAAAGCTGCTGCATATAGAATCGTGTCTTCCATCCCCAGAAACTTAGAAATCTTTTCTTCCAGTTCTTTGTGTATATCCTGTGTTCCACAAATAAATCGAACAGAAGACATACCAAAACCATGAGTATCGATGGTCTTTTTTGCAGCTTCAATTACTTTAGGATGTGAAGAAAGACCGAGGTAATTATTGGCGCAAAAGTTTATAACTTCTTCACCTGAAGACAATTTTATAACAGCATCCTGAGGAGAAGCAATTATTCTTTCTTCTTTGTATAATCCTGCTTTTTTAATTTCTGAAATCTCACTTGTGAGTTTTTCTTTCAAATGATCGTACATATAATTTTATTTTTTTCTGGGTGTGATTTTTGGTTTAATGATTTTTTTAGTTTGTTTTTTTTCAGAATGAAATTCTTCTTTCAATGAGTTTTCACGTCTTATTTCATTTATTAAGAAAAGTTTTTGAGCAGTGAAACTGTTCGGATGCATTTGCATAAATTGATTTTCGAATGATTTATATTGATCCGGGGATTTTTTTTGAAAAGATACAGGATCGATCTTCTTAGTCTTTAAATAGGATTCAAATTCATTCATCGGTACAAATTTAATTCGAATCTGGTTATTATTTAAACTGAGATTTGATACCTATTTTTGCAACCCAAATTAAACAACAACCCAAATGGAAAAAATTCTGGTGATAGGTGCGGGAGGACAACTAGGGGCAGAACTGGTGGATTCGCTGGCAAAAAATTATGGAAAAACAAATGTTATTGCTTCTGACATAAAAAATCAGGAAGAAGTACATTTTGATGTTGATTACAGAAAGCTAAATGCACTGGATTACGATGCACTTAAAAAAATCGTAAATCAGGAAGGAGTTACTCAAATTTATCATCTGGCTGCGGTACTATCAGCAAAAGCAGAACAGAGTCCATTATCATCCTGGGACATTAATATGAAAAGCCTTTTACATGTATTGGAGCTTGCAAGAGAAAATGTGAACAAGGTGTTCTGGCCCAGTTCTATTGCAGTTTTTGGCCCGGATACTCCCAAAGAAAACACGCCTCAATTTACATTAATGAACCCCAATACTATTTACGGTATAAGTAAACTTGCAGGTGAAAGATGGTGCGAATATTATTTCAATAAGTATGGAGTTGATGTAAGAAGTCTCAGATACCCCGGACTTATTGGATATAAGACACTTCCCGGTGGAGGAACTACTGATTATGCTGTTGATATATATATTAAGGCTATTCAAAACACCAAATTCGAATGCTTTTTAAGCGAAAACTCTATGCTACCCATGATGTACATGGATGATGCTGTACGTGGTACTATTGAATTAATGGAATCTTCACCTGACTTAATCAGTATCAGATCAAGTTACAATATGGCTGCAATGAGCTTTTCACCAAAAGAAATTTACAGTGAAATAAAAAAACAGTTTCTGGATTTCGAGATTGTCTATAAACCAGATTTTAGACAAAAAATAGCTGACAGCTGGCCTGGAAGTATCGATGATAGTGTTGCCAGAAAGGACTGGAACTGGAATCCATCATATGATTTGGAGCAAATGTCACAGGATATTATTGAGCACCTTAAATTATTGCTAAGTAAGGAAACTGTTTAATTATCTGAAATAATTCTGAAAGATTTGATTATATCTTAAATTTAAGTTTTCTTTTCGGTCTCAACCAAACACCAAGTAAATGGCTGAATATAATAATCTCTCTCTTTCTACTAATGGTAACATTTTGGCTATAACCATTAACAGAGAAAGTAAACTCAATGCTCTCAATCATGAAACTCTTGCTGAGTTAAAAGAAACAATTCAATCTGTACATGATGACAAAGAAGTACGGGGTGTAATATTGACAGGTGCAGGTGAAAAAGCGTTTGTGGCAGGAGCTGATATTTCAGAGTTTACAGAATTGAATGAACTGAACGCAAGAAAATTTGCAGAAGAAGGACAGGAGATTTTTGATTTAATTGAAAAATGCCATTCACCTGTGATTGCTGTGGTAAATGGCTTTGCTTTAGGTGGAGGTTGTGAGCTTGCTATGGCTTGTCATATGCGAGTTGCAGTTCAGTCTGCCAAATTTGGACAACCTGAGGTAAACCTAGGAATAATTCCAGGTTATGGAGGAACTCAAAGACTTACGCAGTTAATTGGCAAAGGAAGAGCTCTGGAGTATATGATGACCGCAGATATGATCGATGCAAATACTGCAAAGGATTTGGGGTTGGTCAATTATGTTGAGGCTGATAAAGAAGCTGCTTTGGCAAAAGCAACAGAAATTCTCACAAAGGTGGAATCAAAAGCTCCCATTGCAATCGAATTAATAGTTAGCTGTGTCAATGCTCATTTCAATAAGGAGGAAAACGGATATCAAACAGAAGCTAATTCTTTTGCGAGATGTTGTGGAACAGATGATTTTAAAGAGGGAGCAGCTGCTTTTCTGGAAAAGAGAAAAGCCAATTTCACTGGGTCTTAGAAATATTTGAATTCGTTACAAAAACTTCTGGGGCAAACTGCAGTTTATGGCTTGAGCAGTATTGTGGGAAGGTTTCTAAATTACCTTCTGGTACCTCTTCATACTAAAGTTTTTTTTCCTGAGCAATATGGTGTTATTACAGAATTATATGCTGAAGTAGCTTTTTTGAACATCTTATTTACGTTTGGGATGGAAACTACCTTCTTTAGATTTTCAACTAAGAATCCGGAGAAAAGGCAATATTATTTCGATATCACTCAAACGATTATTTTTTGTACATCTATACTGATAAGTTCGATTATAATTATTTTTTCTCAAGCTATTTCTGAGCTTATTGAATACCCTCATTATCAATATATTATACAATGGCTGGGGCTTATTCTCGCAATTGATGCCATTGTAGCTATTCCATTTGCAAAGCTCAGACTTCAGGGCAAAGCTTTAAAGTTTGCATCTTTCAAGATTTCAAATATCCTGGTGAATCTTTTGTTGAACCTATTTTTCCTTATGATTCTTCCTTCATATGGTGAAAACTATGAATGGTTACCTGATTACGAAGAAAATATGGGAATAGGTTATGTTTTTTTAGCAAATCTTATTGCCAATAGTTTTTATCTGATCTTCTTTTTTGGGGATTTGCTAAAATATAAGCCTGTTTTCAATCTTACCTATTGGAAACCCGTGCTGAATTATGCCTGGCCAATAGTAATTATTGGATTTGCTGGGGTCACGAATGAGATGTTTTCAAGGGTAATGTTGAAATATCTGTTACCTGAAGACTTTTATCCGGGAATTTCCAATCAGGCCGCATTAGGGATTTTTGGTGCATGCTACAAACTTTCAATTTTTATGGCGCTGACTGTGCAGGCATTTAAATATGCCTATGAACCCTTCTTTTTTAAAGAAAGCACCAAAGAAAATTCAGAAAAAGTGTATGTGGATGTTATGAATGCTTTTGTATTTCTCGGAACCGCTGCCTGGGTTGGAATAACTATGATTTTGCCAGAGCTGGCGCCTATTTTCATATCTAATGATGCATATCTAAGTGGGCTTGATGTGGTTCCGATTTTACTGGGAGCTGGTTTATTGCTGGGAGTCTATTATAATTTATCTGTTTGGTACAAAGTAACGGATAAAACGATAGCGGGTGCCATACTGAGTATTGTAGGGATGATCATCACTGTGGTTTTGAATTTTCTGCTTATCCCGGTATTGGGGTATCATGGCAGTGCCTGGACTACATTGATTACTTATATGATAATGGTAATATCCAGTTATATATGGGGAAATAAAGTATATAAAGTTAATTATAAAGCAACTTCTTTTCTGTTGGTATTCGCATCCGGTCTAATAATATCAATATATCTCATCGGTTTATCTGATGATATTTTGATCAGATATCTGGTTGGATCACTTACTGTAATTGCTTATTTATCCATTTATTTTCTGCCATTAATTAAATCAAATCGTATTTAAATCAAATTATATCTAGTTTTGCCGTTAATAATTCTTTATTCAAACGAATTCCTATTAAATATCGTTAAATCTGTGCATGATACGTTTCGACCTGAGTAACATGAGGGTACCGGTATATTTTATCTTCATTCTGCTCTTTGCAGTTTATGATTTGAATGCTCAAAAAAAACCGAAAAAAAACCAGACAACCATACCTGATGAGGAATTGGTCTGGAAGGCTGAATCGTCTTTAATAGAGGCTGAAAAGCAAATTATTCTGGAAAATTATGCTAAAGCCTATGATTTGCTTTTGATCACCAAAGATATCAACCCTTCTGACCCTGCGGTTTACTTTAAGCTTGCAGAAGTTGTAATGCAAAATGGTGAGAACGAAAAAGCTTTGGAGTATATCACAGAAACGATAGAACTGGAGGGCCAAAATAAGTACTACAGAATATTCAAAGCTGAATTAGAAAAGTCTCTGGGCAGATATGATGATGCAATTGACACTTATGAGTCTCTATTGGAAAATGTTTCAGGCACTGAATCATATCTTTATGAACTGGCATTATTATATCAGTACAAAGAACAATATGAAAAAGCTTTGGAAGCTTATGATCAAGCGGAAGATTTTTATGGACCTACGGTAGAAGTATTGCGAGAAAAACAAAAGATTTATCTCAGAACCAATGACATGGAAGCTTTGATGGAGGACTGGGATGAGTTGATCATACTCAATCCCTTAAATCCAGAATACATTCTTGAATATGCCTCTGTCTTGATCAACAATCAGCTATATGATGATGCCTCAGTCAGGCTAAAAAACTTCTTAGAAGATAACCCTGATTCGAAAGAAGTTTATCTTTTATTAGGAGAAATAGAAAGGAAACAGGGAAATCTGCTTAGTGCAATAGAATTTTTTTCGACCCCTATTCAATCTCCGGGTATAGATCTTTTTTTAAAAATTCAATATCTAAATAATCTTTCTCAAAATGTAACCTCAGATGCCGAACAATACGAATTTGAAAAGCTGGTTGAAAGTTTAGTAGTGGCTCACCCTGAAAGCTTCCAGGCATATGCATATGTCGGAGATGTAATGATGCAAAAGGGTAAAAATGATGAGGCATTGGAATATTACAGAAAAGCAGCGGCTGTAAGTCCTGCAAACTTTGGAGTATGGCAAAATATTGTGAATCTGGAAGTTGAACGAGCTGAATATGATAGTTTGGTTGTTCACGCTGAAAAAGCTCTGGAGTATTTCCCAAATCAGGCGTTATTTTACTTTTATGGAGGTGTAGGTTACTATTTTAAAGAAAATTACAGAAGATCTACACAACTTCTCGAGCAAGGCAAAAAGTATACAACGGATCCTTCATTACTTGCCGTTTTCTACGGACAGCTTGGGGACGCATATAATAGTATGAAAGACTATGAAAAATCAGACGATTCTTATGAGAAAGCTTTAGAAAATGATCCAAATAATGATCACGCCTTGAATAATTACAGTTATTTCCTATCTCTAAGGGGGAACAAACTTGAACGAGCTTTTGAAATGTCTTCAAAACTCGTGAGTATGTATCCCGAAAACCCAACCTACCTTGATACTCATGGGTGGGTGTTATTTCAAATGGATAACTACAAGGAAGCTGAGAAATACTTAAGAAAGGCTGCGGAGCTGGATACCGATGGAACAATTCTTGAGCATTATGGGGATGTTCTTTTTAAACTCGGAAGAAAGGATGAAGCTCTGGTTTACTGGAAAAAGGCCAAAGAATCAGGGGGTGCTTCCGAGAATATTGATAACAAAATTGAGTCAGGAGAATATGTTGAGTAAGATACCGGGCTCCTTTATTCTGGTTCTAGTTTTCGTTTTGTTTTCAGCATGTTCGAAAAAGCTTTTTGTAAACGAGTCTGATCTGTTAGTAGAGTTTTTTGATTTCAATTATTTTTCTGCTAAAGCAAAGATTGATTATGAAGATGGCAAAAATAATTTCGACGCAACTGCCAACATTAGAATACAAAAAGATAGTATCATCTGGATATCTATCACTCCTGGTCTGGGTGTTGAAGCAGCAAGGTTAATGGTGCTCACAGACTCAGTTATTTTTATAGACAGAATCAACAAAAAATATTTCGCATCCAATTTTGAAAAACTGAAGACAAAGTATGAGTTTCAATTTGACTTTAATATGCTAGAATCCATTCTTTTAGGTAACATTATTTTTCCTTATGATAAAGAAAAATTAGTTCAAAAAAGAGATGGAATATCTTATATTCAGAATAAGGATAGTGTGGTTTATACCAACTTCATAGGTAAACAGTCTAAAAAACTTGAAAGATTATCAATTACAGATATTGAAACTAACGCAACCATTTCAGTAAATTACAGTGATTTTAAATTTTTAGAGGAGGAAGTTTTTCCATTTTCTATTTCAACATTACTTGAGTATTATTCAAAAGGAGAGAAAAAAACAGAACTTGAAATTAAATTCAACAAAGCGCAGATTGAAGAAAAGCCACTTAAATTTCCTTTCAATGTACCTTCGAAGTACACTGCTATGTAGTTTCTCAATTTTTTTATTTTTCTTTTCCTACACTGGATTTTCTCAGAAGTCTAAATCTCAGCTGGAAGATGAGAAAAGACAAAACCTTAAGAAAATCGCTGAAGCAGAAAAAATACTTTCTGAAACGGCATCCCAGAAAAAAGCTACTTTAGGGCAATTAAATGCAATAAATCAACAAATATCTGCTCGCCAGTCATTAATTAACTCCATTAGTGAGGAGATTGAATTACTCAGCAATGAAATTAAAGACCTTAATGAGGTATCAAGTTCTTTGGATAGAGATTTGAAGGCACTAAAAGCCGAGTATGCAGAAATGATATATCAGTCTTATAAAGCAAATAAGGGCTTTACTATGCTAACATTTATTTTTTCATCCTCTACATTCAATCAATTGTTTCAACGGTTAAAATATCTTGAGCAGTATTCTGAAGCTAGAAAAGTCCAGGCACAGCAAATTGAGATTGTATCAAATGAACTCGAAAGCCAACTCAGTCTGGTCGAAAATATAAGATTAGAACAAAAAGAATTGCTGGATGAACAAATAGCTGAAAACAAAAAACTTAAAAACCTAAAAAATCGTCAGAATAGCATTGTTTCAGAGCTCAGTAAGAAAGAAAAACAGATAAGAAATGAGGTAGCAGAACGAAAAAAATCAATTGAAAAACTAGATAAGTTAATTGCTGATATTATAAAAAAAGAGCTCGAGAAAGCAAAAAATGTTTCATCGGCAGAGAAAGCAGATGATGCTGAAATGACGGTTTCCTTTGAACAAAATAGATCAAAACTACCATGGCCGGTTTCTACTGGATTTATTTCTACGAAGTTCGGAAGACAACCTCATCCAGTATTTAACAATATAATGATTGATTACACGGGTGTTGAGATACAAACTAATAAGAATCAGGATGTCGCGTGTGTATTTGATGGCGAGGTGAAGATGAAAGCATTTGTACCTCAGATGAATAATATTGTTATAGTAAAACATGGAAACTATTATACCGTATATTCTAGATTGAAGGAGGTATATGTAGAAAAGGGTCAGGTACTAAAGGCATCAGACCGAATTGGTAAAGCAAGTACAAATAGTGAGGGAGTGACAGAAGTTCATTTTGAAGTATGGAAAAATACTCAAAAACTAGATCCTGAAAAATGGCTTGCTAAGTAATTATCAATTGATTATATGTATATTTGAATCTATTTTGAAAGAAATTAAAATTATTAACTCATGAATACTTTATTAGCTTTTGGATTTCCCGGTGGATGGGAGTGGATCGTGATCGTATTGTTTGTGGTGATCTTTTTTGGAGCTAAAAAAATACCAGAAATAGCCAGGGGAATGGGTAAAGGTATCAGAGAATTTAAGGATGCTACCAAAGAAATAAAGAAAGAAATCGAAGAAGAACCATCTGAAGATAAAACAACCAGTAAAAGTTGACCTTTCCCAGATCATTTGTTGAAATCTCTGAAAGTTTGAAAAATGGAGATTTTAACATTTATCAACTAGTTGAAAATTATCTCTCTGTAATTGAGAAGTTAAATCCTTCTTTGAATGTTTTTCTTGAGGTTTTTGATGAAGAAGCCAGAGAAAAGGCAATTTCAATAGATCAGAAATTTAAAGAAGGCAAGGCTGGCAAACTTGCAGGAATGGTCATTGGAATAAAAGATCTATTTGCTTACTCTAATCATTCAGTTTCCTGTTCAAGTAAAATTCTGAAAGGGTTTGAAAGCCAAATTACCGCAACCTCGATTCAAAGACTATTAGATGAAGATGCGATAATTATTGGCAGACAAAATTGTGATGAGTTTGGAATGGGTTCGTCAAATGAAAACTCTGCTTATGGCCCGGTTAGGAATTTCGATGATCAAAAACTTGTTCCGGGCGGTTCTTCAGGAGGTTCTGCAGTTGCTGTTCAGGCTGGTATGTGCACATTGTCACTGGCATCAGACACTGGAGGATCAATCAGACAACCTGCAGCATTTACAGATACAATTGGTTTAAAACCGACATATTCAAGAATTTCTAGATATGGTCTTACTGCATATTCCAGTTCATTCGATTGTGTGGGGTTTATCGCCAATGAGGTAGAGGATATTGAGTTAGCGTTAGAAATCTGTTCAGGTCCTGATGAATTGGATTCCACTTGCTCAGATCTACCGCCATTTAGTCCTTTAAAAGAAAATCCCGATTCTCCAAAGATCGCTATTTTGTCTGATCTGGTACATGCCGAAGGTGTTTCTGATGAAATAAGTCACTCTTTTAACGAATATTTAAAGTCTATTCCATTTGCAGAAACAGTTGAAATTGAGTTTTCATACACCGATTATTTACTGCCGATATATTATATTCTCACTTCAGCTGAGGCAAGTACAAATCTCTCTCGGTATGATGGTGTAAGGTATGGCTATCGGGCTAAAGACTACTCTGATATTGCTTCTATGTATAAAAAGAGTAGGCACAATGGATTTGGAAAGGAAGTAATCAGGAGGATTTTGTTGGGAACATTTGTTTTATCGGCTAATTACCATGATGCATTTTATGTAAAAGCCTCCAAAGCAAGGATGTTGGTTAAAAATCAATTGAAATCTGTATTTAATGAATATGATTTTATTGCGTTACCAACAACACCTACTCTTCCATTTGAGTTAGGTGCAAAAACAAAAGATCCAGTATCAATGTATCTATCCGATATTTTTACTACACTTGCTTCTATTGGGGGTTTCCCGGCTATTTCTTTACCTGTTTCTTCTTTAAACTCAGAAAAGAAGATAGGGTTTCAGCTTATTTCTGACGAATTTGAAGAAGGAAAGCTTCTTAAGTTTTCAAAACAACTAAAACAATTGTAAATTTCAGGATGCGAAAACGCATATTATATCAAGTTATACTGCTTTTTTCAATGCCTATTTTTAGCATTGGTCAGGTATATCAGGTACCTGAATATGACTACATACCAGATGCTAGCTATGATGTTGTAGAGACCAGATTGAAAGGTATTGAAAGTGAAATTGAATTAAATTATAATGAAAAAGTTAAATCCTTCATCGATTATTTCACAGTAAGAGATAGACCATACACTGTGGATATTTTGAATAAAAAGGATTATTACTTTGATATATTTGAGCCGGTGCTTGAGAAATATGGTTTACCGGATGAGCTCAAGTACCTATCAATCGTAGAGTCCGGGCTTAGGGCTAAGGCAATTTCCAGGGCAAGTGCAGTGGGGCTATGGCAATTTATTTCATCTACAGGAAAAGTTTATGGGCTTCAAAATAGCTGGTATATTGATGATAGACTGGACCCACAACTAGCAACTGATGCGGCAGCCAGGCATTTAAAGGACCTTTATAATATGTTTGATGACTGGGAGCTTGCGCTTGCAGCATATAATTGTGGTCCAGGTAACGTACGAAAAGCTATAAGAAGAAGCGGTTATAAAAAGAAGTTTTGGGATATCTACAATTATTTACCGAGAGAGACCAGATCATACGTGCCTCAATTCGTCGCAATAATGTACACGATGAAATATGCTGAAGAACATAATTTATACCCCACTAGCAAGTTTGACCTTCCTGATTATGAAGAAGTTGAGGTAGATGGCTATTTGCATATTGAAACATTAGCTAACCAGTTGAACACATGTGTTGAAGATATTTTGGAAATAAATCCATCTATAATGCGGGGTGCGTTACCTGAGGGGACCCAGTCTTTTATGTTAAAACTTCCAATTGATTTAAAAGAAGAGTTTGTTGCCAATCATAGGAATATTCTGGACTCTGCATCTAAAGTTGGAAAAAATGAACTGGAATATCTCGCGAGAAACACGCCAGGAAGTACCTATGGTCGAACCAAGATGGTTTACCGGGTTAGAAGTGGAGATGTATTGGGAAGTATAGCACAGAAGTATTATGTAAGGGTTTCGGATATTAGAAAATGGAATAACCTTAATTCTAATTTGATTCGTGTAGGACAAAGATTAAATATTTGGGTGCTTCCAAGTTATACAAGCAGCACAAAAGACTTATATGCGGTAAAAAATACAGGAACGGAAGGTAATTCAGTTTCTTCTTCAGTAAAAACTATCGATTACGAAGGCAAAAAAATATATGAAGTGAGAAGTGGAGATACTTTATGGGATATTTCCAAATCAACTAATATTCCAATCCAAGAAATAAAAAAACTCAATAATCTTTCTGGAAATACTATAAAACCCGGTCAGCAACTCATTATAGGTTCAGACTAGTATATTTTTAGAAACGATTCATTCAAATAATTAACTCAATATTTAAAGTCATATGAGATTTTTGGTCCTATTTTTTATTTCAGTCCTCTTTTTTTCTTGTAGCAACAATAATAAAGAGGGTTTCTCAAAAGAATTCATGCAGTCTGCCAGGGGAGAAGTGGATGAAATTATTTTGGTTATGGACTCGACACAATGGGAAGGTCTTATTGGAAGTGTAATCAGACAAACTTTTAGAGAACCGGTTCAGGGACTACCTCAGGATGAACCGATGTTTACTATCAATAAAGTAAGCCCACTCAAATTGAATACTGTGCTTAAATCTGCAGTAAACATGGTTTTCGTAATGACTCTTGATAGTGAAACACGGGAAAGTAGTGCATTGAGAAGTTACTTCACAGATCAGTCTTTGAATATGATCAAAAAAGATACAGGCAGGTTTTACTTAACGAAAAGAGACGAATTTGCTAAGGGACAAACGGTAATGTATTTATTCGCCAGTAGTGAGGATTTGCTAAAAAATAAGTTAGAGCAGAATAAAGACAACATCCAATCATTTTTTGAGGAAAGAACTATAAGCAGCATAAAAAAGAAACTATTTAAGTCAACCGAAAAGCAGATTGAAAAATCAATTGATGAGGATTATGATTTTTCCTTGAGTGTTCCATTTGGATACGAAGTAGCGAAGCAGTTGCCTAATTTCTTTTGGATACGAAGACTTGATGCAGCGACCGAACAAAATGTCTTCATATATTCTGAGCCTTACATATCTGAAACTGTATTTGATGACCTGGCAGAATTCAGAGATCGGGTTTCAGAAACCTATTTACGAGATTCAGAAAAGCAGGAAATATTCATTACCAGACAGGACAGAGATGATCTACAGACTATGTTTCAGGCACCAGTCAATTTCAATGACAATTATGCCGTGCAACTTAGAGGTCTCTGGAAAGTAAGCGATAATACAGCTGGAGGGCCTTACATATCTTATTTGCTGGTTGACGAAGAGAGTCAAATGCTGTACTATCTTGAAGGCTATGTATATGGTCCCGGAGGTAAAAAGAAAATGATGATCAGAGAAGTTGATGCCATCATTTCTACATTCAAATTGAAAAAATAGCTGCTTTCGTAAAAAATATATGGGCTCAAAAATCAGAAAAAATGAGGCTTTGGATTTTCACGAATCCAAACCTAGTGGAAAAATTGAAGTAGTTGCAACAAAACCTTTATCAAGCCAGCATGATCTTGCTCTGGCTTATTCACCGGGGGTTGCAGAGCCATGCAAAAGAATATCGGAAAACAAAGAGGACGTTTAT
>CAYTFO010000018.1:12819-34301 GCA_964437135.1 uncultured Roseivirgaceae bacterium
GAAATCTTGTAGGAGTTATTTCAAATGGGACTGCTGTTCTGGGACTTGGCAATATTGGACCGGAAGCTTCCAAACCAGTAATGGAGGGTAAGGGAGTTCTATTTAAAAAATTCGCTGGAATCGATGTTTTTGACATAGAAATTGACGAAAAAGATCCTGATAAGTTTATTGAAATTGTAAAATCACTGGAGCCTACCTTCGGAGGAATTAATCTTGAAGATATCAAAGCTCCAGAAAGTTTTAAAATTGAAACTGAACTCAGGGAAAAAATGTCGATTCCGGTAATGCATGACGATCAGCACGGTACTGCAATTATTTCCAGTGCTGCATTGATAAATGCACTGGAAATCAATGGAAAAGATATCGGCGAAATACGAATAGTTGTAAGTGGAGCAGGCGCAGCTGCAATAGCTTGTACTGATCTTTATGTTGCTTTAGGAGCAAACCCTGACAATATTATCATGACGGATTCCAAGGGAGTTATTCGTAAAGACAGGGGTAATCTGGATCCTGTCAAAGCAAAATATGCAACTTCATTTGATTTTAATACACTTGAGGAGGCTTTAGTTGGTGCAGATATGTTTTTAGGGTTATCCATTGGTAATATTCTTTCTCGGGAAGTTGTGAAGAAAATGGCCGGAGATCCCATTGTTTTTGCGTTGGCAAATCCTGATCCCGAAATTTCTTACAAAGAAGCTATGGCTGCCAGAAAAGACATTATTATGGCAACCGGCAGGTCAGATCATCCGAATCAGGTAAATAATGTTTTAGGTTTTCCATACATTTTTAGAGGAGCTCTGGATGTTCGTGCAACAGCAATCAATGAAGAAATGAAACTGGCTGCTGTGAAAGCAATTGCAGATCTTGCCAAGCAACCTGTACCGGAAATGGTATTGAAAGCCTATGGTTTGAAAACACTAAAGTTTGGTCAGGATTATTTAATTCCAAAGCCCCTTGATCCAAGATTGATCACCACAATTTCTCCTGCAGTAGCAAAAGCAGCAATCGATTCAAATGTTGCAAGAAAAAAGATTTCAAATTGGTCAGATTACGAACTGGAACTTCAGGAAAGAATAGGAATAGATAACCGATTAATGTCAAGAATGATATCAAGGGCAAGAAGAGATCCTAAAAAAGTTCTTTTTGCGGAAGCAGATGATTTAACCATTCTAAAAGCAGCTCAGATGGCGATAGATGAAGGAGTTGCAGAGCCGATATTGATGGGGAAAAAGGAACGGATAATCAAACTAATAAATGATAATGAACTTGAATCACTACTGGAATGTGATATCGTTGATCCAAATGAAGATGAAGACAAGCGTCATTATTTTGCCGATATCCTATTTGAAAAACGGCAGCGAAAGGGCATGAGCAGACATTTGGCCCGAAAAGCAATGGTAAGCAGAAATTATTTTGGGGCCATGATGTTGAATCTAGGGGAGGCAGATGCTTTGATCTCCGGGCTTACAAATGATTACCCTAAAACAATAGTCCCTGCATTACAAATAATCGGAGTTGAAGAAGGAATAAATCGCGTCGCCGGTATGTACATAATCAGCAATAAAAAGGGGAATTATTTCTTTGCAGATACTACTGTAAACAGAAATCCAAGTGAAGATGAGTTAGTGGATATAATTGGACTTACAGACAGAGCCGTTAGGTTTTTTGATGCAGAACCAAGAATGGCTGCTTTATCATATTCAAATTTTGGTTCAGCCAAAGGTAATGTTCCAACAAAAATGGCAAATGCTGTGAGAAAAGCCAGAGAAAGATGGCCGGAACTTCTTATCGATGGTGATTTGCAGGCCAACGTAGCTCTAAATAGAGATTTATTAACAGAGATTTACCCATTTAGTCATTTGTCAGGAACCTTTGCAAATACTTTAATTTTTCCTAATCTTGAGGCAGGAAATATTGCATATAAACTACTAATGGAATTGGGGGGTGCAGAAGGGATCGGTCCTATCCTAATGGGGATGAATAAGCCGGTTCATGTTTTGCAAATAGGAAGCAGCATAAGGGATGTATTTAATATGGCTGTAATAGCAGTTGTGGATGCTCAGATTTCAGATAGAAAATTATAAATGATAACATTTTTAGAAGGAGATTTCATTGTGAAGGAACCTACCCATTTGGTGATCAATGTGATGGGAGTAGGTTATGAAGTCAAAATATCACTCAACACTTTTAGTTCAGTAAAAAATCTTTCAAAAGGTAAAATACAAACCCATTTTCATGTGAAAGAAGATGCCCATACATTGTATGGGTTTTTTCATGAATCAGAAAAGAAAAGATTCCAGGATTTGATATCAATTAATGGAGTGGGTCCAAGTACCGCTTTGATGATTCTTTCGAGCCTTGAACCTGAAGAATTGCAAAGTGCAATAGCAGCAGAAAATGTTGGAATGATTCAGAAAGTGAAAGGTGTTGGAGCTAAGACAGCTCAAAGAATTATCCTTGAATTAAAGGATAAAATGAAAAAAGAAGGATTAATTGATAGTTCACTGGAAATTAAAGCTTCAATTGACAATACTTTAAAAGTTGAAGCGTTATCTGCCTTAACAACCTTAGGTATAAGTAAACCAGCCGCCGAGAAGACCGTTAATGCAATTCTCAAAGAGAATGCTGATTTGACGCTGGAGCAGCTGATTAAACTTGCCTTAAAGAGAGCCTAAAACTACTTTTTTGGAGGGATTGAAGCATATTAGAGCGCTATTATTATGTGTTGTGGTTTCCGTTGCCTTTCCTGGTACTGGTTTAGCTATATTTCAGCAACAGGCACCCGCAGATACAACGAAAGCTGACTCTGTATATATTCCTTCGAGTACATCTACGTATGAAGCACCTTATAGGTTCGGAGATCCATTTGCAAATAAAGAAAGTTCCTCCGCTTTACTCCTTAAAGACCCCACAAAACTCCAAATGGAAATTGATTATGACTCAGGGGTTAATTATACCATTTACGAACAATTGGGCGGAATCAATTTCAGAGCTCCGGTTGAAATGTCATTTGATGAGTATGATCGCTACAATGACTCACAATTAGAAAGATCATTCTTCAAGGAAAAATCTCAGGGATTGGATGGAGAAAGTGCTGTGAGTAGCCGAAGACTAATACCCAAATTGTATATAAGTCCTGTTTTCGATAGAATTTTTGGAGGGAGCTACATTGACATTCAACCGACAGGTTTCGTTAACCTCGATTTTGGAGGTCTTTTTCAATACATAGATAATCCCCAAGTCACTGAAAGACAGCGACGAAATGGTGGATTTAATTTTAATATGCAAATCAGTTCCAATGTGGTAGGAAAGATTGGTGATAAGCTTCAGGTTACCATGAATTTTGATAATAACAACACATTTGATTTTCAAAATGACATGAAAATTGAATACACAGGATATGAAGAAGATATTATCAAGAAAATTGAAATTGGAAATGTAAGCTTACCTGTTTCCAATAGTCTCATAACCGGAGGTCAATCACTATTTGGTATTAAGACTCAATTACAATTTGGAAAGCTGTTTGTAACCGGAATAGCTTCCCGACAGAGAGGTAGAAATGATGTTATCACCATTGAAAACGGGGTCGATAAGAAGGAATTTGAGATTAGAGCATCTGAATATGACGAAAACAGACATTTTTTTATCGGTCATTTTTTCAGGGATAATTATGGAATTGAAAGTGGAAAATGGCTTTCCAATCTCCCACAGGTACTTTCAGGTATAAATATTACTCGGGTTGAAGTGTACATAATGAATCGAAACAATGATACGGAGACAACCCGGAATTTTTTGGCATTTATGGATTTGGGAGAAGGTTCAAGAGTCTATAACCCGGATGTAGGAAATAGATTAGATGGTCCAACAAATAATGCTGCGAATAATCTTAGTTCCAGACTTCAACAAACTGCAGGTTTGCGAAATCCGGACCAGGCAAATGCTATTCTTGAGTCGCAATTTAACATGGTGGAAGGTACAGATTATGTAAAAGTTACTACGGCCAGAAAACTTGATCTTTCTGAATATTCAATAAATCCTGAATTAGGCTATATCTCTTTGCAAAGACGTCTTCAAAACGATGAAGTTTTAGCTGTTGCTTTCGAATACACTTACAATGGAAGAGTTTATAAAGTAGGTGAACTGGCAGAAGATTATCAGTCGAGACCAGATACTGATCTGATTTTTCTTAAGATGCTCAGGCCAAATAAAATCAACACCAATGTTCCTACCTGGGACCTAATGATGAAAAACATCTACAATCTTAATACAGGGCAGATAGCACAGGAAGGATTTACATTGAGAGTTCATTACAGAGATGATAGAACAGGAATTGATAATCCGTCTCTTCATGAAGGTTCATTAACAAAAGATGTTCCGATTCTGCGTTTGGTGGGTCTTGATAATCTTAACCAGAATAATGACCGTCAGCAGGATGGTAATTTTGATTTTATTGAAGGGAAAACAATTGATACAAGGAATGGAAATATCATATTTCCTGTATTAGAACCATTCGGTGAGCAAATGGAGAAAAATTTCCTTGATAATGAAACTACTTTGAAAGATAAATATGTATATGATACGCTTTACAGAACGACAAAAGCTGATGCTGAGTTAGTAGCATCATTAAATAAATATTTCATTTTGGGTAGTTTTAGTGGAGGATCCTCATCGGAGATTGTACTGCCGGGAATCAATATCTCCCCTAATTCAGTGATAGTTACGGCTGGAAACACTCCCTTAACTGAAGGTCTTGATTACTCTGTAGATTATAACCTTGGAAGAGTAAGGATATTGAATCAGGGAATTTTGAGTTCAGGTAAGACAATCCAAATCTCATATGAAAAGGCTGATCTTTTTAATTTCCAAACTCGTTGGCTGACAGGTGCCCGATTTGATTATGTAATAAGTGACAAATTCAATATTGGAGCTACCATATTGCATCTAAATGAGCGACCAGGAGGTATTACCAGGTTTGCTGTTGGCGATGAACCAACTAGTAACACTAAGTACGGTTTTGATATAAATTATAGAGAAGAATCCAGATTCATCACTAAAATGATTGACTTTCTTCCACTCATCAATACTAAGGAAATGTCCAGTATTACCTTTAGCGGTGAATTTGCTCAGATCATTCCAGGGACTTCCAATATTGTTGAGGGTAAGGGAACTTCTTATCTTGATGATTTTGAAAATGCAATTACTCCAATTAATATTGGCGGATGGCCTTCCTGGCAACTGGCAAGTACTCCTAAAGGTCCGGGTTTAAATTTTGATAAAACTTCTACTGCCGGAAGTACACTTGGTGCTAACTATAATAGAGCTAAACTTGCCTGGTATACGGTTGACAACACTGTTTTTTATAGATCAGTAGGAAATAACGCCCCGACAAATATTTCTGAAACTGATCTCGAGAACGTCTATGAAAGAGCATTTATTCCCCAGGACATTTTTCAGCAAAGAGACAGAAACCTTGTGGTCGTTAATGAGCCTTTATTTGATATCGCCTACTTCCCTCATGAAAGAGGCCCATATAATTACAACACAAACCTGGATCAGAATGGACTACTCCAGAACCCGGAAGAAAGCTGGGCAGGAATAACAAGGCCAATTACTAATGAAGTTGATTTTGATAAAACAAACATTGAATATCTTGAATTCTGGATGCTGGATCCTTTTATTGGGTATGATGATGATAATCCTAACGGAAGGGTGAGAGATGGTATTTTTGATGAGATCAATAAAACTGGAGGAGAACTGATCTTCAATCTCGGTAGTGTCTCAGAAGATGTTATACCTGATGGAAGACATTCGTTTGAAAATGGGCTCCCTGCAGATGGAGATTATCTGGGATCGACCTCCCAGACAGAATGGGGATATGTTACAAATCAACAATTTTTGACAGAGTTTTTCGAGAATTCTGATGAAGCCAGGCAGAATCAGGATGTAGGATTTGATGGAGTACGAAATGACTTAGAAGCAGAGTTTTTCGAAGATTATTTGAATGATCTTACCGTAACGAGTGATGCTTTAAGTGAAATTCGCGCAGATCCGTCTGGAGATAACTTTAGGTATTACCTAGATCCACTTTACGATCAGAGAGATGCAAAGATTGTAGAGCGTTACAAAAACTACAACGGGGTCGATGGGAATTCTCCGGTAAATTCCGGAGGGCTTACGCAGGCCTCTACTGTGATACCAGATAATGAAGACATAAATAAGGATAACACTATTCAAAATCTGGAGGAGTATTATGAATATAAAATTCGACTTAGACCTGGAGATTTAGATGTTGGTAAAAATAACATTGTTGACAAGACAGTTGACAGAAACGGGGAAGCTACCTGGTATTTATTCAGAATTCCTGTGAGGAATCCTTCCAGAATAGTAGGAGATATCAATGGTTTTAAAACGATTCGATACGTAAGAATGTACCTTACAAAATTCAGGCAGCCTGTTGTTCTGCGTATGACTAAATTCCAATTGGTCGGGAGTCAATGGAGGAAATATCGTGAGCCTTTAAATGAGATAGGTTTAAATGAAGTCCCTGAAGTAATCGAGTCTGATTTTACTGTAGATGTTGTAAATATTGAAGAAAACAGTACCGGAACTGACAATTCACTACCTTATAGAGTTCCACCGGGGCTTAATAGAGACAGAGACAATACGACTATTGTAAACAGACAAGTAAATGAGCAGTCCTTACGAATTTGTGTTGAAGATCTGGAAGATAAGGATGCTCGTGCCGTATTTAAGAATGTAAGTTTTGATTTGATAAATTATGGGCGTTTGAAGATGTTCTTCCATGCGGAGGCATTGAATAATGCATTTGTAAGAGATGATGAAGTTGCTGCTTTCTTAAGAATAGGCACTGACTTTACCGAAAATTATTACGAGATAGAAGTACCATTGAAAATCACTCCTCAGGATCTGAATTTTGCAAATGATGATGATTTGAGACGAGCACTTTGGCCAGAGGAAAATGAGATTGATCTTTCCATAAATGAATTATTGGGTTTAAAAGCAGAACGGAACCGAAACAATCTAGATGTACAGGTTCCATATTCTACACAATCAAAAAATGGTCGATATAAGCTGACAGTTAAAGGTCGTCCGGATATGAGTACAATTCTAACTTCGATGATCGGGGTAAGAAATCCGGAAATTGAAAATGATGATCAGGCACCAAAATCAGTTTGTATCTGGGCAAATGAGTTGAGAGTTACAGACTTTGATACCAACAAAGGCTGGGCGGCCAATGCTCGGCTAAGTGCAAAACTGGCAGATCTTGCAACGATAACAGCTTCAACAAGGTATGTATCCACGGGCTTTGGTACAATACAACAGCGAATTTCAGAGAGAACCCGGGAAGAAAGAATTCAATATGATGTCTCAGCAAATGTAAATCTTGATAAGTTTTTACTTCCTGAAAAAACGGGCTTAAAAGTACCCATGTTTGTAAGTATTGAAAATAACAGGGTAACTCCACAATTTGATCCGCTAGACCCTGATGTACCCCTGGAGGCCTCCCTTGAAACATTTGATACTGACGAAGAAAGAGAAGCTTACCGTAAACTTGTTGAAGAGAGAACCACGAGGCGTAGTCTTAATTTTACCAATGTCAGAAAAGAGAAAGTAAAAGCAGACGCGAAAAAGCATTTCTTTGATATAGAGAATATTTCATTATCTTATCAATTCAGTGAACAGCGGACCAGTAACATTAGTACTGAAACTTTAATAAGAAAAAACCAGGGCGGGGGCCTTGCCTACACTTACTCACCTAATAATCTATCCATTCAGCCATTTAGTAATGTTTCATTTTTACAGAGTGAATGGTTACAGCTTTTAAAAGACATTAATTTTTCTCCAACTCCAAGTTCATTTTCTTTTAGGGGAGATTTGAATAGAAATTTTGTAAAAACTCAGCTGTATAATGATGAGCTTACGATCGAGGGTATTGACCCTTTTTATGAACGCTTATTTACATTTAACAGGGTTTATAATCTACGATGGAACTTATTTAAAGGGCTAAGTCTAGATTATAGTGCTAATGCAAATGCAGTAATTGATGAGGAGGATGAATTTGTAGAAGGTGATATTAATACAAGTCAGGAAAGAGAATATATCTGGAATCAGATCAAGGATTTTGGTCGAATGAAAAACTTTACTCAGGATTTTTCAGCCAATTATAGACTACCGTTCGACAAACTGCCCCTCACAAATTGGTTAAGTGCTGATTACAGATATGCTGCCGGTTACAATTGGATAGCCGGGTCGTTGAATCAGGAGGATTCAGCTGGTAATTTCCTTGGACATACAATCCAAAATAGAAGAGAACAGGCTTTTAATGGTAAAATAGACATGGTGAAGCTCTATAATAAAGTAGGTTTCTTAAAAACCGCCAATCAACCAGCTCGAACTTCCAATAGAAGATCTTCGGGTTCAGAAGAACCAGAACCTCAAATGGGAGGAGGCTTAAAGTCTATTCTGAGGTTATTAATGTCAGTACGATCAATAAACGGTTCGTATTCAATTCGTGAATCAACCGGCTTGCCCGGCTTTTTACCAGAGCCCAATTTGTTTGGGATGGATTCAACCTGGAGTGCACCGGGCTGGGGATTTCTTCTCGGAGACCAGGATCCGGAAATAAGATTTAGAGCTGCTGAGAATGG
This sequence comes from uncultured Roseivirgaceae bacterium, assembly GCA_964437135.1. Lineage (GTDB taxonomy): Bacteria > Bacteroidota > Bacteroidia > Cytophagales > Cyclobacteriaceae > CAYTFO01. Next base: position 21,489 of record CAYTFO010000018.1, read on the forward strand.
ATGGATAACAAACTCACCTCTACTGACAACACCTTTTCAGCAAACACGGACCGAAGACCTTACTTTACGTGGAAGTATCGAACCTACTCCAGATCTAAAAATCCAGTTGGATGCTTCAAGAAGATCAGATGCTCGTTTTCAGGAAACATTTAGAAGAGATTCACTTGGAACAGGCTTTGAATCACTTACGCCCAACAGATCAGGGAGTTACAGCATAAGTATAATTTCAATTGGGACTTCATTTGAAAGTCGTAAAAATAATGAATCAGAAGCCTTTGAGAGATTTGTTGAAAATATTGGGGTTATTCAAAATAGACTAAACATAACAAATACAGGTGGAGGTGAATATGATCAAAACTCACAGGATGTCCTGATTCCTGCATTTTTATCTGCCTATAGTGGTGAGAATGCAAATTCCATCAATTTAAGGCCATTCCCAACAATCCCTATTCCGAACTGGAGAGTAGATTTTGCAGGTTTATCCAAGATACCTGCATTAAAAGAAATATTTTCTTCTGTAAATGTAACGCATAGCTACAGGTCGGTCTTTAATATTAATAATTACACCAATTCTCTGCAGTACACAGATAACCTAAGTTTGGATAATGATATCATAGATTATCCATTAGCCTCAATTGTGAACGACTCGGGAAGGTATGTGCCGGTCTATATTATTGGTCAGGCGACCATAGCAGAGCAATTTGCTCCTTTACTTGGGATAAATGTAAGAACAAAAAATAATCTGACTGCAAGGGTAGATTACAAGCAGGATAGAAGCTTGTCTCTAAATCTAAACAATGCTCAGGTCACCGAAACAACAAATAATGATTTTGCGGTTGATGTTGGATTTACAAAAGATAATCTTCGTTTACCTTTTAAATCTAAAGGTAGAGTAATAACTGTCAAAAATGATGTCACTTTTAGGATGAACATGAGCATCAGAGATTCAAAGACTGTTCAGCGTAAAACCAATGGAGAAAATACGGTTACAAATGGAAGTCAGAATTTCCAGATCAGACCATCAGTTGGTTATAAACTGAATCGGCAGTTGGATATTACAATGTATTTTGAAAGGAGTATGACCAATCCCAGAGTGGGTTCATTCAGAAGGGCGACTACACAATTTGGTGCACAGGTAAGATTTAACCTGGCTCAATAGATTTTATTCGATCGAAAATCTTATTTTTGAAGCAGACAATTCAAATAAAAACAAAATGAATATTCCAGAAGAACTTAAGTACACAAAAGACCATGAATGGGTCAAAATAGATGGTGATGAAGCAACTGTAGGAATTACTGATTTTGCACAGGGGGAACTTGGAGATATTGTGTATTTGGAAATTGAAACAGTAGGAGATTCCATCGACTCGGGAGATGTTTTCGGAACAGTTGAAGCAGTAAAGACTGTTTCTGATTTGTTTATGCCTGTTTCAGGAGAAGTTCTGGAATTTAATGAAGAGCTTGAATCCAGCCCTGAAATGGTAAATAGTGATCCTTATGGTAAAGGGTGGCTTATTAAAATCAAGGTATCCGATGTTGGGTCGGACCTATTGTCTGCAGCTGAGTACAAAGAATTAATTGGGGATTAAGCCGGTTTTTTTCAGGATATTAGCTTTAGGGTGGTTAATACTTACCCTGACACTTTTATTGTTGCCTGGAGATTCTCTGCCTTCTGAACCCATAATCCCATTTCAGGACAAAATTGCACATTTTGTGCTGTTCGCTGGTTATACTTTTTTTTGGATCTTAGGATTCATACAAAATATATGGGCCACGAGAAATATCACTATAGTAATAATACTTTGTGGAGGACTTTTTATAGCAGTTTCTTCAGAGTTAATTCAAGAGGTCATACCTGGCAGAAGAGGGGATTTAATTGATTTTTTAATTGATTTGGTAGGGCTCATTACAGGATATGTAATTGGATTTTTCTTTGAAAAAAGAAATCAATTTGGCAAAGTTTAAGTTATATATTTGATATATTTGGAAATTATAGCAATTAGAATAATACTTTTTAATTATGGAATCTAAGAAAAACCCCAAGTACGATCTGCAGAAGCAGTCAAGTATGTTGATGAATTTGGGTCTTACATTAAGTTTGGCGATTGTGATTGTTGCCTTTGAATGGAGGACTTATGATGATGCGGGCCTTGTTGACCTGGGTCAGGTACAGGATGACTTTGAAGACATCATGGAAATACCGCCTACGGAGCAACCACCACCACCACCACCAAAAGTACAATTACCTGAAATCGTTGAAGTTCCTGATGAGCAAGAGATTGAAGAGGATATTGAAATTGAATTAGATGTCGAGGTTAATGAAGAAACAGTGGTTGAGGATATCGTATTTGAAGAAGCTCCTGCGGAAGAGGAAGTAGAAGAAGTATTTACAATAGTTGAAGATCAGCCTGAATTCCCAGGGGGAATGCCTGCATTTTATAAATATGTAGGTGAACGAATGAACTATCCGGCTCAGGCAAGAAGAATGGGTATTGAAGGAAGAGTATTCGTTCAGTTTGTAGTAGATAAGGATGGTACAATTACAGAGGTAAAAGCTGTTAAAGGAATTGGTGCAGGATGTGATGAGGAAGCTGAAAGAGTGTTGAGAGAAGCGCCTAAGTTTAAACCAGGTAAACAAAGAGGAAGAGCTGTAAAAGTAAGAATGGTTCTGCCGATTATCTTTAGATTGAATAATTAAGAAGATTTTAGAAGTATGTTCATACAAAAGCCCCTTTTTATGGGGCTTTTTTTATGCCTGATTTTATCATTATTGTAAGAGATTAAATTATCATTGACTTTTTAGAATCAAAAATCTTTACTTTCACCATGTCAATAATTTTAGTCAATTGAGAGTATCAGATTAACATACCCTGCTTTTTGAATTTAGATAATCAATTCAAAGCTTTCGCCTACTGAAGTAGCTTCTTCATACCCTGCATCATGATGTCTAAATACACCCATTGCCGGATCATTATGAAGTACTCTTTTCAGGCATCTTTCAGCCCTCTCAGTGCCATCAGCTAAAACAACCATACCTGCATGTTGGGAATACCCGATGCCAACTCCACCACCATGATGAAAAGATACCCATGTGGCTCCTCCGGCAGTATTGCTCATCAGATTTAATAAAGGCCAGTCTGACACTGCATCAGTACCGTCTTTCATCCCCTCCGTTTCCCTATTTGGAGATGCAACGGATCCACAATCAAGATGATCTCTTCCGATAACTATTGGAGCCTTTACTTTACCTGACTTCACCAAATCATTAAATATTAAACCTACTTTTTCTCTTTCTCCCATTCCTAACCAGCAAATTCTGCAGGGTAATCCCTGAAATGCTATTTTTTCCTTTGCTTGTTCAAGCCAGTTGATCAGGTGAGTATTTTCAGGGAAAGCTTCTATTAATGCCTGATCCGTCACAAATATATCTTCGGGATCACCTGAAAGAGCACACCATCTAAAAGGTCCCTTTCCTTCACAAAAAAGTGGACGAATGTAATCAGGAACAAATCCATTAAAATCAAAAGCATTGGGTTCACCTCCCTGTCGGGCAAACTCTCTGAGGTTATTACCATAATCAAATGTTATACTTCCTCTTTTTTGCATTTCCAGCATAAATCCAACATGTCTCGCCATGCTGGTTAGAGAAAGATTCTTATACTTTGCAGGGTCTGCGGTTCTTAAGGATTCAGCTTCTTTCAAGGTGATTCCGTTTGGAACATATCCGTAAACCGGATCATGAGCAGAAGTTTGATCTGTAAGAATTTCAGGGATAATATCATCTTCCAGTAGTTTTTCGAGCATGTCACCGATATCACTTACTAATCCAATTGATATATTTTCGCCTCTTTTCTTTGCATCCAAAGCCCAATCTCTAGCCTCGATATAATTGTCAGTCATTTTATCTACATATCGGGTTTGGATTCTTTTTTCAATCCTTTTTGGATCTACATCTGCACCCAAAAATGTTGCACCTGCCATAGTAGCGGCGAGTGGTTGTGCTCCACCCATACCACCCAATCCACCGGAAACCAATAATTTGCCGCTTAGATTCCCACCAAAATGCTGTTTACCGCATTCGGCAAATGTTTCATAGGTGCCTTGTAAAATCCCCTGTGAACCAATATATATCCAGCTTCCAGCAGTCATTTGTCCGTACATCGTCAGCCCTTTTGCCTTAAGATCCTCAAAGTGCTCCCATGTTGCCCAGGCAGGAACTAAATTTGAGTTGGCTATAAGGACTCTTGGTGCCTCTGGATGAGTTCTGACTATACCTACTGGCTTGCCTGACTGGATAAGAAGACTGTGTTCATTGTCCAGACTCATTAGTTTTTCAATTATTTTTTCCAGAGACTCTCTGTTTCGGGCTGCCTGACCAGTACCCCCATATACCACTAACCTGGCTGGATCTTCAGCTACTTCATCATCCAGATTGTTAAGCAGCATTCTTAAAGGAGCCTCTGTCTGCCAGGATTTGGTATTCAGTTCAGGGCCTGTTGGAGCTTTATAACATGGGTGTTTTGCATATTTTTCAATAAACTGAGAATAGTTCATACTCTTTTCCATTTAGGTTAATGTTGTTACTTTGGGCTATGCTATCAGCTGTTTTTTTTAATAATCCTGAAGTAATAAGCTTGTGAGCCTTTTTGATATCATCAGCAAAAACCCTGTCTTCTTCTGCATGATCAATTTCTGATCTGATAAGTTCATGACATTCTTCCAGGATAATCCCGGATTTTAATGGTTTTCTATAATCAAAAGCCTGTGCTGCACAAATCAATTCGACAGCAAGAATATATTCCAGATTATCTATGATTGCATTTAATTTTCTGCCACTAATTGAACCCATACTTACATGGTCTTCCTGTCCAAGTGATGTGGGTATGCTATCCGCACTTGCAGGCCAAACCAAACTTTTGTTTTCACTGGCCAGTGCTGCTGAGGTGTATTGTGGGATCATAAATCCACTATTGATACCTGTGTTTTTCATTAATAGCCTGGGAAGATCCACTTTTCCTTCCAATAGCAAATAGGTACGACGATCTGAAATATTGCCAAGTTCGGATGCTGCCAGCGCTGCGTAGTCAATAGGTAATGCCATTAATTGTCCATGAAAATTTCCTCCACTTATCGATTCATGACTTGATAGGATAATTGGATTGTCAGTTACAGAATTAAGCTCAGTTATCACAATCTCTTTAAGGTGTTTCCAGGCATTTCTTGAAGCTCCATGTACCTGGGGAATGCATCTAAGTGAATAGGGATCCTGAACTCTACCGCAGTTTTCGTGAGAAGCTACCATTTCCGAACCATTGAGAAAATTTACCATTCTTTCAGCTACTAACTTTGATCCATCGAATGGCCTGATTTCATGGAGTTCTTTCTTAAAAGGTGAAGCAGATCCGAGCAATCCTTCCAGGCTCATAGCCCCAATAATATCTGCCACTTCCAGGCAATTTGCAAGTCTGATGAGTCCATAGACTGCATAGGCAAGGATAAATTGAGTGCCATTTATGAGCGCCAATCCTTCTTTTGGTCCAAGTTCAAGAGGTTTTTTGTTTAATTTCTTAAGAATTTGATCACCGCTAAATACTTCACCTTTATATTTCACTTCCCCCAGACCTATTAAAGGAAGAAATAGATGTGCAAGGGGAGCGAGGTCACCTGATGCGCCGACTGATCCCTTTTTCGGAACTTCAGGAATGATACCTTCATCCAGCATCCATTTTATGCGTTCGAGAGTTGAAATGTTAATGCCCGAATAACCTTTACTTAATGCATGGATTTTTGTCACCAGCATAAGTCTTGCGATTATTTCCGGTACCATTTCACCCACTCCGACACTATGACTCCTTAGAATGTTTTCCTGAAGTTTAGTGACTTCTTCTTTTGAGATTTTTGTTGTACAAAGTGGTCCAAAGCCGGTATTAATACCGTAAACTGTTTCGTCGCTCTGAGCTATAAAACGGGTGTCTTCATAGGACCTATTGATGCGTTCTTTTGCGATTTCACTGAAAACACCTCTAGTAGATCCTTTTGCCAGATCGATCGCTTTAGATGGGGTGAGCTCATCGACACCAAAATTAAAAAAATCAGACATTGGGTTTAGTTATGCTAAAAATTCCAAACTTCCTCTTCCTTCTCTCTTTTTCTTTGTTCAAATTGATTAACAAATTTATCGTATTCTTCCTGAGATATCAGGGTTTTAAGAGAAAGAAGTGATGAGGTTGCATATTCTGGAACACCTATATCAATAGCAGCAAAACAGTACTTTTTAATCAAACCCGGTGAATAAGAGTTGAGATTTGTCGCTTTATTCAGGATTTCATATTTAACGTTATCTTCAATATCATCCCGTTCCAGCCATTTGTAGATCAGGATTTCATTAAATGCTGATTTTTGTACCTCCTCAGTTGTTATGGTATAGGGGTCATCTACGAAATAACTTGAAAGTATCTTTGTCAGGTTTTCATTAGAAGATATGTACTCTTTAATTGGCTCAGGAACATATACCATTTCATCCCTCCTGGAATATTCGTTAAGTATTTTATTGAGGGATTGAAGCTGAATACTTCCGCTGCATAAATTCAAATTCTCTACTAATTTTTCTGTGGAGAAATTACGCCATTTATAATAGGTGGCCAATTCAATGTTTTCTTCACTTCCATTAATAAAAGCCAATACTCCTTCGGGAATTTTAGATTTCAATTCAGGGTTTTGAATTAAGTATTCTTCAATTTCATCCCACAAGCCGATTTCCATCATAGAAATCAACTTATTGATTTTTGCTCGTTCATTTTTTCTTTCAATTGCTTTAGAAAAGTATTCGTAAGCTAATTGCGGCTCATTTAAAGCCAGGAACAATAATCCGGTTTGATTCAGAAAATATGATTTATAAAATGAATAGGGGGAGTTTTGTAGAATATCGAATACCTCTAACGACATATTATGATTACCGGCAAGAAACTGACTTATTGCATAAGAATGGTTTAAATCCACTTTTACATTTTCATCCAGGGTTCCTGCTGCAAACTTTTGAGTTAAAGTATCAGTGTCAAACCCGTTCCACATCCAATTGGCATTTATCAAAAAGGCAATGCTGTGAAGATTTATTATGTCAGGAAAGCTCTGAACCGTTAGGCTGGGTTCCAACCTTCGATCTGATTCAATATTTTTTGCTAAAATATTAGCATTAAGCTCGGGTGGAAATTTTTCAAATTCTGGCTGGACAGCTGAATCAAGGTTAACCTGCCATTTATTTACCTGAGTTGCTTTGTTCCATTTTCCGCTGGTCTTATTTTTATTTAGTTTGTTCAGAGCCTCATTGAAGGCTTTGTTTTTAATTAATGCAAGTGCCAGGTTATTACATATTTCACCAGATTTAGGAAAATCAACTTCTCCTTCCTGTAGTATGGGTAGTATTCTTGATTGTTCTTCAAGTTTTTTGAAAGATTCTGCAGTATTGATATATGCATACTCAGAAGGAAACCGACGAGATGCCCTAAAATATCTATAAGAAGCTTCACTCGGATCATTTTTATTTTCTGCTGATTTTGCAAGGCTATAATTACCATAATGATTATCCCACCCATATCTTGAACTTTCCAGATAATATTGATCGGCAAGCATTTGCTCATTTTGTGATTTATAGTAATCACCCATGTAATTGTATCGTGCAGCAGTGGTTAGGTCAAATGCTTCCTGATCAGCTAAAAAATAAAATGCCGCAACTGCTGCTAAACCTCCTAATCTTGCAGTACTGTAGGGGAAGTTTTGTTCCTTGTAAACGATTTTGTAGATCGTAAAGCCTTTTGAAAGAGGGTTGATAAAATTGACCAACACATAACAAAAGAACATGAAGCCAAACCCCAGATGAGCATAGATAATCATGTAATGCATGCCTTCATAGGCAGCATCATTTCCTCTTTGAAAATTAAGGTTAAGATAGCTGAATGCCACAATACCCAGGAACAGCCAAAACCAATAGATCGAAATATCTTTTTGTAGTACGGTATTGTAAATTTCCTGTTTCTTCCCGATGCTCCATGAAGAGATAATGGTAGAAATGAAAAGAAGATAGAAAGGATTTAGAAAAATTGAGTCAGTATCAATAAACCCCGCTTTCTTACTGTAGTAGAGTCCTAAATATATTAGATATGCGAAACCAAATATCAGAAAATGTTTTTCATTTCCCGTGCCACTTTTGCCACGAGTAATCAGATATAGAATAAGAAAAATTATTTCTTCACTGATAAGAAAAATGAAAAGTAAGGTTATTAAAGCAAGACCATTTGTGGCATTTGACAGTAGATAAAGGCTTAGTCCAGGGGAGTTAAAAAGGAATAAAGTGAAAATCCCAAGAAAAATAATCAATAAAATAGCCCAACGAGCTAGAATTCCTGATTTTTCAAAAAATGCATGAAGGATATAAGCCGGGCCCAAAATGGAAATCAGAAGAATAGCTGTTACCCACTTTTTTCCTGCTTCAATTCCTAATAACCCCAGATTATCCAGATTCAAAAAATTAAAGAAAAGTATAAAAAGAGCACAAACAGCAATGAAAGCATACCTCCTCCAAAAGCTTGTAACTGCAAGAATCCCACTTAACCCAATAGCTATAAGTGTTAAATAGAAAATTAACCATGGTTTAGAAGAGGAAATTTCACCTCCACTAAATGACTGTTCTACAAAATATATATTCCCTGTAAGACTTAGGTTAAAAAAACCTTTTGTGAATTGAAGAGGCTCGAAGATTTTCTTAGAAATATTACTGGTCAATTGCCAATCAATATTTTGTGAATAACCCAATTCATGGTGTACTATAAATAATATAGCACAGGCAAGTATTGGGATTGATGCCCAGGTTGATAATCGATTTTTAAGCATTACTTTTTCTTCTCCATGATATTTGGAACAACAAAGAAACCGTCTTTTTTCTGCGGAGCATTTTTCATGGCATTATCTCTACTAATCTCATGATCTTCTTTGTCTTCTCTTTGAGTTTCCATTGGTCGGGCAGGTAAAGAATATTCCGGTGAACTTTCATTTAAATCCAGTTCATCCAATTTTTCTATCCAGGTTACAATTTTTTCCATGTCCTTCATGAGTTCCTCTTCTTCTGAAGGCTCAATTTCAAGTCTAGCTAAATGTGCTATTTTTTGTAGAGTATCCCTGGTTATTTTCATGCGGATAAAGTTAATTATTTCCGCATTTCTGATTCAATTCCATTTGTATTGTTTCAAATGTTTTCTTTTTAAGAGCCTCTATCTCAGTTTCAGATTCACTTTTGGGAAAGATGGGAGGGTGAACAATCACTCGAAGGCTTCTTCTTGAAACATATAGTTTTCCATCATCTGGCAGGAAGATATAATTATCAGGTAGGGTAATCGGAACAATTGGTATTTGTTTTTCTACTGCTAACCTGAAAGCTCCATCCTTAAAATCAGCCATTTGAGGGATATTTTTACTTCTTATACCACCTTCAGGATAAAACCCAAGATTAAATCCCAAGTCAGCCATTTCCCTGGCTGTATTTAAACTCATAGCCCGGCTTTTAAAGCTTGACCTATTGACGGGGATATGTAGTTTTCTATACATATAACCAAAGACAGGGATATTGCTAAGAGAGCTTTTGCCAATGAATTTTATGGGATAGGGTAAATATGATACAGCAGGAATATCAATGAAAGAGAAATGATTGCTGCAAACAATGAATTGTTGGTTTTTATCGGGTTTATACCGCCATTCTACTTTGACTCTCGTGAAGAACAGAAGAAATAATGTCCTTGCCCATAAAAAATGAATTTTTAAAGCTACTCTGTGCCAGGATACTTTTTGAATAGCCACCAATATGAAGAGTATATAAAGGCAAAAGGAAATTGTAAATGCGATAGCGAGATGAATAGTATTGATCCGCTGAATAAACTTCATCAGTTAGGATTGAGTTTTGACAAAAATAAAAATTTGAGTCGGTTTGTAATAATTTCCTAGATTCGCATACTAATGCACCGTAAACTTAATACTTAATAACCTTGGATTTATTAAAAATAGAAAACATAACAAAGTCTTATAGTGCCCATAAAGCACTTGATGATGTTAGTCTCGTAATCCCAAAAGGAACAATATTTGGACTTTTGGGGCCTAATGGAGCCGGGAAAACTACACTAATCCGGATCATTACTCAGATTATAAACCAGGATGAGGGTCGGATAATGCTTGATGGAAGTGAAATTACACTGGCAGATGTTCGAAAAATAGGATACCTTCCTGAGGAAAGAGGACTTTTCAAAAAGATGAAAGTTGGAGATCAGTTACTCTTTCTGGCTGGGCTTAAGGGTCTGAAAAAGGCAGAGGCTAAGAAAAACATTAAATATTGGTTTGACAAACTCAATATAGAAGGCTGGTGGGAGAAAAAAGTAGAGGACCTATCAAAAGGGATGAGTCAGAAAATTCAATTCATCGCGACAGTTCTTCATAATCCTGATCTAATTATTCTGGATGAACCATTTTCAGGATTTGATCCGATTAATGCTAACCTAATAAAGGATAACATACTGGAGTTGAAAGAAAATGGGGCAACAGTTATTTTCTCTACACACAGAATGGAGTCTGTGGAAGAGTTATGTGATCATATAGCTATGATCAATAAGTCGAAGAAAATACTGGATGGAAAGAAAGTTGAAATCAAGAATTCATTCAAGACAAATACCTTCCGGGTCATTCTGGATAGAGAACTCAATCAAAACGGAATCTTTGAGGTACTATCACATGAAACTGTTGATACTGGTAATCAATATGAATTGAAAATCATGAATGGGTCCTCTCCTAATGATCTTCTAAAAGAACTAATAAAACAGGGTGAAGTGAGTCATTTTACTGAAAAAATCCCTACCATGAACGATATATTTATTATGAAAGCAAACGAAGGAGGTTCCAATGAATAATGTGTGGTTGATCCTTGAAAGAGAGTATTTGGAAAGAGTAAAAAAACGTTCTTTTCTAATTGCTACATTACTGACACCTTTAATCTTTCCGGTAATAATTGCTATATCAGTAGTGCTTACTAAGTCAGACAGCAATACAGATAAAATTGTTTACATGGTTGATGAGTCTGGATTGTTTACAGATGTTTTTGAAGGCAGTGATGTTAATATAACCGTAACCGATAAAAGTATCGATTCTGCTAAAGTTGATCTTGCTACGGACAAAGTATATGGAATTCTTCATATACCGGATATAGATAAAAATAATCCAAGAGGGATTTCTTATTATTCTAAAAGCAGTCCTGGTTTAAGCTATTTATCTGATTTTAAAGGACCTATCAGGTCAAGGATCGAAGATATGAAAATAGAAGAGCTGAACCTGGATAAGGAAATACTGGATCAGATAAAAGTCAGCTTTGATATTGCTACTTTTAATGTTACCGATTCAGGTGAATCTAAGAAATCAAGTACAGCCATAGCATCAGGTATGGGGTATTTTGCGGCTTTTCTTATTTACATCTTTGTATTTGTTTATGGATCCTTCATTATGCAAAGTGTCCTAAATGAGAAAACCAATAAGATTGTTGAAGTTATTGTGTCATCTGTGAAACCGTTCCAACTTATGCTTGGAAAAGTACTGGGAGTAGGTGCAGTAGCAATAACGCAATTTGCAATCTGGATTATTTTGATAACAAGTTTGACTGTTTTTGCCAGCACATATTTTGGATATAACCCAGGTGCAGAGCAGCAGGAAATGATGCAACAAACAATACAGGAAACGGGTGAAAATCCACCTGAATTTGTCACAAATATTCTGGATGTGATATACACATTGCCATTAGGACAGATCATATTTATGTTTCTGGTATACTTCCTGGGTGGTTTTCTGTTGTATGGAGCACTCTTTGCAGCAGTTGGAAGTGCGGTAGATAGTTTGCAGGAAGCCCAGCAATTTACCCTGCCAATATCTCTGCCTATTATAGCAAGTATAGTTCTTATGACTGTGGTTTTGAATAACCCTGATGGAGCAGCCTCAGTGGCACTTACTATGATACCTTTTACATCACCGGTATTGATGATGGCAAGAGTTCCTTTTGGAGTACCCGTGTGGCAAATAGCTGTATCCATTTTATTGTTGATTGCTGGTGTAGTTTTTGCGCTATGGCTGGCAGGTAGAATATATAGAATAGGTATCCTGACTACAGGATCAAAAGTTACGTACAAGACATTGGGTAAATGGCTTACTATGAAATATTGATCCTGATTTAATACTACCGATACCCTCATAAGCGTTCATGGGATGTTGTTATGAGGGTATTTTTTATTTATAAACTTCAAAATATTTAATTTACCCTTATTTGTCAGGGTATGCTGTTTAAGGAAAAGAATTCTGTTGATATCTATTCGAACCAGTCATTATTAAAATGGCTGGTGTTGATCATCTCTGTAATAATAGGTATCGGCTCTATTTCCTATACAAACAGTCTGGTTAGCAAAATAAGAGATCGTGAAAAGAGACAGATCGATCTTTATGCCAAAACTCTGGAATACATAGCAAATGAATCTGATAGCAGAAATCTTATTTTCATAATTGAGGAGATTATTCAGGCAAATCAAACCATTCCTGTTATTCTCACGGATCAAAATAATGTACCAGAGTTTTATAAGAATTTACCAACAGCGGACAGACTGGAAGATAGTGAAGCAAAGGAGATTTACCTGCAAAATAAGATTGTTCAAATGTCCGATGAACATGAACGGATTGCAGTTACTTTAAAAGATGAGGCGGGTAAGGAACTGGGTCAGAAGTATATTTATTACGAAAACTCAC
>CAYTFO010000019.1:0-5427 GCA_964437135.1 uncultured Roseivirgaceae bacterium
GGCGCAGCGGCGCACCGTGGCCGGGGTGATCGCGTCCATGCTGAGCAAGAGTTTCAACATCATTACTATGAGGCTAATGGTGTTCCGTTTAGAACCCGTCTGATTGCTGGTTTTAGTGACTCTATGAAATTGGCTTCTGGTTTTCCTGGATTATTCAATTGGATTTTCAAAACCCAATTGGGTAGATTAATGAAATTAATAATAGGCTTCGCACCAGATAGATCTATGCCTATGGTCTCGGGGATTACTCTCCAAAAATGGCTTGACAAGTTTGAGCAATCAATAAAGGGTGAAAGGAAAGGTGAGGTGTATTTATTCGTTGATGAATTCACTAACTACAATGATTCTGAAATAGGGCAAACCACAGTTAAGCTGTTGAATCATCTTGGATATGAAGTAAAATCAATCAGACATGTTGAGAGTGGTAGAACCTACTTGTCAAAAGGGTTACTTCAGAAGGCTAAAAAAATGGCGGAGTCCAATGTTTTGATTTTTAGTGATATTGTTAATGATAAAATACCTTTAGTAGGAATTGAACCGAGTGCGATTTTGACTTTTAGAGATGAATATCCTGATTTATTGAGAGGAGATCTTAAAACTAAAGCAAAAAACCTCTCAAAAAATACATATACGATAGAGGAATTTTTAGTGAGAGAATGGAAAAAAGGAAAGATCGATCGATCCGTATTCACGAAAGATTCAAAATCTATCCGGGTTCATGGACATTGTCATCAGAAAGCGTTGGGTGCAGTAAGCGCTACAAAGCAATTACTTTCCATTCCTGAGGGCTTCGATGTTAAAATGATCCCAGCGGGATGTTGTGGCATGGCAGGGTCATTTGGATATGAGAAAGAACATTATGAAGTTTCTATGAAGATAGCGGAACTTGTTTTATTGCCAAAAGTCAGAGAGTTTGATAGTGAAGTGATTGTTGCACCCGGAACCTCCTGCAGGCATCAGATCAAGGATGGAGCCAACAAAAAGGCATACCATCCCGTGGAAGTATTATACGAAGCAATTAATATATAGATTGAATAATCATTCGGCTTGAAGAAAAAGAAAAAAGTTGCATTGGTATTATCGAGCGGTGGAGCCAGAGGGCTCGCTCACATTGGGGTTATTGAAGGTTTGGAAGCCCATGGATATGAGATTACATCCATCTCAGGTTCATCTATGGGCGCACTCATCGGAGGATTTTATGCCTGTGGAAAACTACGGGACTATAAAAAATGGGCAATTAATCTTGAGAGAATGGATGTATTTAAACTGATTGATTTCACATTTTCTGTTCAGGGATTTATAAAAGGGGAGAAGGTTTTCAAAGCGCTCAGGGAAGTTGTTCCGGATTGTGATATTGAAGATATGCAAATTCCTTTTAATGCCATTGCCACTGATATTCATACAAAAAAGGAAGTGGTTTTAGATAAAGGAAGTATGTATGAAGCTATTAAAGCCTCTGTTGCAATACCGACAGTAGTGACACCGGTTAAACGAGGTGAAGCCAAACTAATTGACGGAGGAGTCACGAATCCAATTCCTGTTCGACATGTCTTAAGAAATGACGGTGACATATTAGTGGTTTCAAATGTAAATTCGAGCATTCCTTATACTCATCCCGAAAAGAGTGATGAAAAAGCAAAGGAGGCGGAACAGTCTTATATGCAACAAATTAATTCCTTCAAAAAAGCCTGGAGTAAACTACTACCCGGCTCTTCAACACCTTCCGAGAAACTAGGATATTTTGAATTGCTCAACAGGTCCATTGATCTTATGCAGGATAAAATGACTGATTTAATTCTTGAACATTACAAGCCTGAGATTTCTGTATCAATATCTCGAGATGCAGCCAGCACTTTTGAGTTTTACAAAGCTAAAGAGCTTATAGATTCAGGTAGGAAAGCAATAGAAGAGAATATTAAAAAGTATGAAGAGGAAGAGTCAGTTACTGACCATTGATTTTCTTTCTAATTCAAAGTAAAGAATCTCAAGTAGAGAATCGATCAGTTGGGTCCTCTTTTTAAATCGATTCATATCCTGATATTCACCTCGAATGATTTTACCAGTCAACTGATCAAAAATCAAACTTCCCTTTTTTATTTTTGTTTCTTTATCAAAAATCTGGACCTCCATGATCGCATTTTTAGCTCCATCGGAGTATTTACATGTGATTTTCCAGCAAATGGTCCCGTTTTTCTCACATATTCTATCCAGCAGGTTGACTAGTGTTATTTCATCCATTATTGTCAATATATAGAAAAATGAAAACTATAAGAAATTTAAACTAGATTTAGTAAAACGAGAGATATATACTGTTATGAAAACAAAAAAAGAAATTGTCGATAACTGGCTGCCTAGATATACGGGAGAGATTCTGGAAAACTTTGGTCAGTATATATTACTTACCAATTTTAGAAACTACGTCGATTGTTTCGCAAAATGGCACAATGTAGATGTTGTAGGAGTTGAACGATCAATGCAATGTGCAACAGCAGAAGGGATAACGATAATTAATTTTGGAATGGGTTCAGCAAATGCAGCTACGGTTATGGATTTACTCACGGCCATCAATCCAAAGGGTGTTTTATTTCTCGGTAAATGTGGGGGGCTTAAAAAGAAAAATACTGTTGGTGATTTGATACTTCCCATTGCAGCGGTAAGAGGGGAAGGTACATCGGATGATTACATGCCTCCTGAAGTACCTGCCCTACCAGCTTTTGCCTTACAAAAAGCCATTTCAACAACGATTAGAGAACATCATCAGGATTACTGGACGGGAACAGTTTACACCACAAATAGGCGGGTTTGGGAGCATGACAATAAATTCAAAAAGTATCTTAAAAAGCTCAGGGTAATGGCGATTGACATGGAAACTGCTACCATTTTCACTGCTGCATTTAGCAATGAGATACCTGCCGGAGCTTTGTTGTTGGTTTCTGATATACCTATGATTCCGGAGGGGGTGAAAACTGACCAATCAGATAAGCAGGTAACTCAGAATTATGTAGATATGCATTTGAAAATAGGGATTGAATCTTTAAGGCAGCTGATCAATAAATCTCAAACAGTTAAGCATCTTAGATTTTAATAACTTTTTCACTAAAATTCTGGTTTTAGTACTATGAAAATATCTGTAGTTGCAATTTATGTCATTTTAATGATTGGACTTATGGAAGGACCCTCTATACATGATTTTAAAATTCAGAAACTCAACAGTGATCAGCAGATTGATTTATCTGAATTTAAGGGTAAAAAAATCCTATTTGTGAATGTTGCCAGTAAATGCGGGTTTACACCACAGTATGAAGATTTGCAGAAATTTTACGAGCAATATCAGGATCAATTAGTTGTGATTGGTTTTCCATGTAATCAATTTGGAGGTCAGGAATCCGGATCAGAGCTACAGATTGCTGAGTTTTGTAGTAAAAATTATGGTGTTACATTCCCGGTAACCACTAAAATCAATGTAAAAGGAAAGGAACAGCATCCGATTTATAAATGGCTAACTGAAAAGGAATTAAACGGGGTTGATGACTACAGAGTCTCCTGGAACTTTAATAAATTCCTGGTGGATGAAAATGGCAGATTAATTGGTCATTTCGGTTCCGGTGTAAATCCCTTTGATGAGAAAATCCTCAGTAAACTCTGATTTAAAAGTCTTTTTCGATAGTTATTGTAAGGTTTCTAAACTTAGATTTAAAACCTAATTTGAGACTAGACTTTAGCTGTTCCAGAAAAGCTGCTGGAATTGAGAGCTGCAATCCATCTTCATCATAATCAGCTTGTAAGTCTTTTATTTGCTGGACATCAACAAAAAGCACGAAATCACTTGATAGAAATCTTGTTTCCTGTTGGATAAGACCCTTGTCTCTAAGTGAGATTAAGTCTTCATTACTTAATTTGAGTGTCAGACTCGACTCCTCTAGTAATAATTTCATATTTAGATAGACTAGTTAACTGTTGGCTTTTGCAAAATAAGCAAAAAACTTAATTATCCAATTTACAAAACTTATAAGCAGTATAGGATCGATTTACTGGTTAAATGGTTTCATTCTATAGATACCCTTTCCTTCAACAGAGAAATAAATGAGACCATCCGGTCCTTCTTCTACAGCCCTCACTCTTCCTATTCCCCTGAATAAAGGCTCTTCACTCACAACTTTATTATTCTCGATTTTGCAATGCATCAAATATTGAAACTTGAGTGAGCCTACAAACAGGTCACCTTTCCAATCATTATATTTATCTGTACTAGAAAATGCCATCCCAGATGGAGCTATAGAAGGAACCCAGTACCATAA
The DNA here is from genome assembly GCA_964437135.1 of uncultured Roseivirgaceae bacterium. GTDB lineage: Bacteria > Bacteroidota > Bacteroidia > Cytophagales > Cyclobacteriaceae > CAYTFO01. Next base: position 4,299 of record CAYTFO010000019.1, read on the forward strand.
AGGTTGTTCCATCCCTTCTTTTTCAGTGATATCTGTAAATTTAGATCCGTCATAATTAATTCCATAGCTGATAACCGGCCAGCCATAATTCTTACCTGCTTCAATAATATTGATTTCATCACCTCCCTGTGGACCATGTTCATGTGTCCAAATTTCTCCAGTCTCCGGATGTATTGCCATTCCCTGCGGGTTTCTATGCCCATATGAGTAGATTGCTTTCTTTGCTCCGCTTTGTGAAAAGAATGGGTTGGATTCCGGAATGCTTCCGTCATCTTTTAATCTGTAAACTTTTCCATTATCCCTGTAAAAATCCTGTGGATTTAAATCCCTGTTACCTCTGTCCCCAATAGTAAAATAAACAAAACCATCTCTGTCAAATTCTATCCTGCTTCCGAAATGATTTCCGGATCTTGTATTGGGATCTCCTTTGTATAATATCTCTTTTGAAACCAGTTTATTGTCCTGAAGTTTTGCACGCATAAGGCAGGTATTTGCACCAGAGCCCCCTCCATCTGCTGAAGCGTAAGTAAAATATATCCATCCATTATTTTGGTAATCCGGATGCACCTTCACGTCCATCAGCCCACCTTGTCCCTGAACTTTTACTTCCGGAAGCCCGTCTATTTTACTTAGACCTGTATTTTCGGTGAAAAGATACATTTCACCTGATTTCTCTGTAATGATTAATTCACCGGTTGGTAGCCAATCCATACCCCAGGCAATTCTCAAATCTCCAACAACTAATTCATATTCTGCCGTCTGATCAATTACTTCATTGTCATTTTCTTTTAGGATCATTTCATCCTGCTCCGTTGCAGTGGTTTCTTCCTGGCATCCAAAACAAAAGACTATTGCGAGTTGTAAAATGACCGTTCTCATAATTTTCCTTTTAAGTAAAGTTACTCAATACTTAACTTTTCCACATAATTAAAGATGATATGCTCAGACTGATTTTAATAATACTCATAGCAGGGATATTTCATAATATCTCGATTGCTCAGTTTAAGGATTACATACAGCCGAATTATGAAAAGAAGGAATACGAAATTCCGATGCGGGACGGACTGACCCTTTTCACCCAGGTTTACAGCCCTAAAGATCAGACAAAAAAATATCCAATTGTAATGAA
>CAYTFO010000019.1:5437-25320 GCA_964437135.1 uncultured Roseivirgaceae bacterium
TGAAAAGGACCTGCTATAGTGTCCGTCCATACGGTGAAGATCAATATCCTGAAAGATTAGGTCCCAACCAATATATGATGAAGGAGGGATACATATTTGTTTACCAGGATGTAAGAGGAAGATATATGTCAGAAGGAACTTTTGACAATATGAGGCCCAATGTTCCTGGAAATAAGAAGAAAGATATAGATGAAAGTTCGGATACATTTGATACCATAGAATGGCTTTTAAAAAATGTGAAAAACCATAACGGTAAAGTTGGCCAGTATGGAATCTCCTATCCTGGTTTTTATACAGCAGCTGCCATTCCGGATGCACATCCGGCATTAGTTGCTTCAAGCCCTCAGGCTCCAATAGGAGATTTTTATTTCGATGATTTTCACCACAATGGTGCAATGTTGCAGAGTTACCTGAGAGCATATCCAGTTTTTGGAGTTCAGAAGACCGAGAAAACAACTGAAGCATGGTATGGAAGTCAATTTATAAGGGAAAAAGTAGCGGATGGATACGATTTTAATTTGGACCTGGGGCCTCTTAAAAATGTAACTGAAAAGTACTATTCTGAAAATTTCTTCTGGAATGAGGTAGTAGAACATCCTAACTATGATGAATTCTGGCAGAAAAGAGGACTGATTCAGCATATGAATGGCGTTGATCATTCAGTAATGACAGTAGGAGGTTTCTTCGATGCAGAAGATTTATACGGCCCATTCAATATTTATAAAGAAATAGAAAAAACATCTCCAAAAGCAAATAATATGATTGTGATGGGACCATGGAGTCATGGTGATTGGGCAAGAGAAAGGGGAATTCAGGCTGTAAATCATATTTATTTTGGAGACAGTATTTCTACCTTTTTTCAAAGGGAAATTGAATCAGAGTTTTTCCGTGCAGTTTTAAAAGAAAACAGAAAACCGGATTTACCGGAAGCCTTGATGTTCGATACAGGATTAAAAGAGTGGAAAAGTTTTGATGCATGGCCTCCAACAGAAATACCACCAGTAAAGCTTACGTTCCATAAAAATGGAAGATTGGGTATTAATGAATCAGAAAAAAACCCGGAATTAGTTTTTGATTATGTCAGTGATCCTGCAAAGCCGGTTCCATACAGGTCCGAGACTGAAGGGTTAGTATTTACCCCAAGAGCTTACATGACTGACGATCAGCGACATGCATCCAGAAGGCCGGATGTTTTAACCTTTGAAACAGAACCTCTTGATGATCCGATAACACTTGCAGGGGAGATTATGGCCAAACTTCAGGTCGCGATATCTTCAACAGATGCTGATTTTGTGGTGAAACTTATTGATGTTTTTCCTGCAGATCACCCTGATTATGAGCATAATCCTGAAAATATAAAAATGGGTAATTACCAGATGTTAGTGAGAGCTGAGGTTATGAGAGGAAGGTTCAGGGATAGTTTTTCCGATCCAAAGCCGTTTATTCCAAACGAAGCTGAAGAAGTTACCTTTCAGTTTCAGGATGTATTACACACCTTCAAAAAGGGACACAGGATAATGGTTCAGATTCAAAGCACATGGTTTCCTTATATAGACAGAAACCCTCAAAAATATGTGGATAATATCTATAAAGCTGACGAAGAGGATTTTATTAAAGCGGAAATAAAAGTTTTGGGCAGCTCAGAAATAATTATTGGTAAAGATGCATTGGAAACTGAACTTGAAATAGAAAAGTAGTGTTTTTGTGAGGTAAAAGGTAAAAGGTAAAAGGTAAAAGGTAAAAGGTAAATAGTGCCTTGTCCTAAAATAGATCCAGATTAAGATATTTCAACTTTTTCGTACTTAATGAATGAAAGAAGAACTTACAAAGCAAATTAAAGAATTGGAATTGCAACTTCAGGGAGATATGTTGAAAGACATGGAAATAAGACAAAAAATCCATGAGTTGAAAATGAAGTTGAATAATGTGAAACCTGAGTGCAAAGAAGCCAATACTCTTTACTGCAATTGTTGATTTTTACATGAGATAGGGGAAATTACATTATAGATCAAAGATTTAGCACAAAGAATACCCTGAATTAATCACTAAGAATGGAAACAACACAAATAGAGCAGGAGATAAAAGATCTCGAATCCAAGCTGACAGGCGATATGTTTGCTGATATGGAAATTCGTGATAGAATTCATAATTTGAAAATGAAATTAAATGGAACCAAACCCGGCAATCAGGAAATTGACTGTGTGGGGTGTGGTAGCTAGAACATAGCAACCAAAACTTAGAGTTTAGACCGGTTATGTCTAAACTCTAAGTTTTGTATTATTATTCATACCGAAGTGCTTTTACAGGATTAGACCTGGTTGCTCTGATCACATGATAGCTGATAGTCGCCAATGCAATCAATAGAGCTGCTATTCCGCCAAGAGCAAATAAAATAAAATTTATTTCGATGCGACAGGCAAAATTTTCGAGCCATCTGCTCAATAACCAATACGTCAACGGCACGGAAATAATAAATGAAATCGCAACCAGTATAGTAAAGTTTCTGGAGAGTAAAACCCAAAGTTGAGTTACGGATGCACCCAATACTTTTCGAATTCCAACTTCTTTGATTTTACTTTCAATGGAAATAGAAGCCAGAGCGAATAAGCCCATACACCCAATGAAAATAGACAGGAAAGCTGTTATTGTAATAACAGAACCTAATTGTTGATCAGTTTTATACAGTTGATCGAAATGAGCATCCAGAAATTCATAATTGATAGGATAGTCAGGAACAAATTGTGCATAAACTTCCTCAACATCTTTGATCGCTGCCTGAAGATTGGAGCCATCCAATTTTATAGACATCTCACTCCATCCCCAATCAGTATGAGAAACCATCGATAATGTATTGACTTTATAATGCAGCGAGTTAAAATTAAAATCTTCCACAACCCCGATTATACTTCCAAGGCTGTCATCTTCGTACTAACCATGTCCAACTCTTTGTCCTATTGGGTTATCATATCCTAGTTCTTTTGCGAATGATTCATTTATGATAAATGCCCGGCCGTTATCCTGACTAAACTCTTCTGAAAACGTTCTTCCCGCTACTAAATTCATTTGACAAACATCAAGAAAATTTACATCTACATTTACATTGGAAGGAGTTATATTTAACAATGCGGTATCTACTCTGGCTTTAAAACCCCACTAATGAAAATTATTGCCGATTCTTTGACCCGATGCTGTTACTCCCAGGATGGTCGGTTTTTTAGCAAGTTCATTTTTAATGTTTTGGTAATTTCTATTGGACTGCACATTCATATCAACCAAGAGCATATGATCTTTTGAAAATCCAATATCCTTGGTCTTGATGTAGTTGAGTTGCTGTATAACAACAAGTGTAGATACTATCATACCAATAGCCAAAGCAAATTGAAGCACTATTAATCCACTTTTGGTTAAAGAGCTTTTCATTCTTACCTTCAACCCATGCAAAACATCAAGGGTGTTGAACCCGGACAAAATAAAAGCCGGATATATTCCCGCAAGTATGCTCAGTATTATAGTCATGCCTACAGTGATCAGGAGTAGTGAAATATCCTCAAAGAATATGGCAATAGATAATTTTCTGTCAATCACTCATTCAAAAAAGGAATGCTGACAGAAGCAAGAATAAAGGCAAAAATCAATGCAATGAATGAAAGTAAAATTGATTCAGAAATGAATTGTATTACTAGTTGGTGTTTTTTGGCACCGATTGTTTTCCTGATTCCTACTTCTTTGGCACGATTTCTCGCCCGGGAAGTAGTGAGATTCATAAAATTGACTGATGCAATAATGAGAATGAATAAACCGACCATCAGAAAGATATCCAGATACTCTCCTTTGAATTTCCTGTAGTTCTTGTAGTCATGTTCTACATCTGATGATGCAAGGTGTACATCATGAAGTGGTTGTAGCCAAAGTTGATAAGTATCCAGAATGGAAGAATCACCGTCAGCCATTTCGATCATGTAAGGAGGAAACTTTGCCTCCAATCCTGCTATACTTGAGTATTCATTTATCACAAAATAAGTGTATAGGTAATTTCCACCAAATTCGGAATTGAACTCTTCCATGTTTTCTCTAATGGAAGAAATGGAAAGCATGATATCGAACTGAATATGAGAATTTTCAGGTATATCACGGATTACTCCCTTTACAATAAACTGGTCTTCATCGCAGATAAAAGTGCTATCCAGAACATTTACACTATTAAAAATTCTTTTTGCTGCAGTTTCAGATATAACCGCATCGTAAGGATTATTCTATGCACTTTTTCGATCTCCCGAAATGAACTCAAAATCGAATATTTCAAAAAATGTACTATCTCCGCCTGTAACCTGATTAAATCGCAATCTTTTATCACCTTTTTCGATAAGTTGATCATTGTAATTCCAGAATCGAGTGTATTTTTCTATCTCAGGAAATTCATCTGTCATAGTTGGACCGATACCTGGCATTGTGAGTGCCACTTTTTGTGTATTTTTTCCCGGAAAACTCTGAACTTCACAAAGACGATAAATATTTTGTGAATGAAATCGATCAAAAGATCTTTCATCGTTTACAAAAAGAAATATCAATAAGCAGGCTGCCATTCCAATTGACAAGCTGGATATATTGATAGTGGATAGACCTTTACTCTTCATAAGGTTTCTCCAGGTTGTTTTTAAATAGTTTTTTAACATTCCGTAGTTATTTTGAGTTATTTGACCTTCAAAGCTTTTGATTATTCCAGGTCGAAAAAGAAATATGACCTGTTTTATAAAATTTAGTTTTGCTGCTCGTTTATTTATAGCAGATTTATTTTGAAACACCTCCTGTAAATCCCCTTCTACATCTTCTAGCAGATCTTCGTCACAGAACCATCTGAGGAATTTCAATGAAATTTTTGGAGGCGATTCTTCCTTCATGAAAATTTCAAGTCAAAGGAAATTGTTGATATTTCTGCCCACATTTTGCTTCGGGTTGACATCATTTCTTCCAACACCTGCTTGCCATAAGGAGTCACCTGATAGTATCTCTTCCTTTTTCCACCTCGCACAGAGGTTGCCTCTCCAAACTCGGAAGTTAAAAATCCTTTTTTTTCTAATCTTTTGAGAGAAGTTCTCATTGCTCCAATACTGACGCTTTTTTTTAAGCGTGACTCAAGTTCCTCCTGTATAACTACTCCGTAAGCGTCTACCCTTAGTAACGCTACAGCAAGCATTACCATCTCCTCAAATGTTCCTATAGATTCTTTACCCATTTTAATAATAATCTAATTTGTAGCTAAAATATAAAGATCTAACTTGTATTCTTTATAAAAGGTTACATTTTTTAAGCAAATCATCCAGTTTTTATTTTTGCTTTGGTGAATTGGAGTTTATAAAATCACATGGAGATGATATATCAGGTTTCTATTGGTTATTTTTAAGAAATACAGATCATAAATGGTACTTAAAGCCCTCTTTACAATTTTTCTATTCTTGCTGTCGACTTTGAGTTTCTCACAAAGTATGGATACTGATAGTTATGTAGTGTTGAATTCTGGAGATACTCTGTTTGGAGAAGTTCAACGAATTAGGACATCAAAAAGAGGGATGAAGTTTTTGAAAAAGCTGCATTACACTCCAGAAAATGGTAGGAGGAAGAAGTTTCAATACTCTGAGGTTAGTGCATATACCACCGAGGGTGAGATTTACAAAAAGTACAATCTAGAACAGGTTACAGATCAGATTCTGGTAAAGAGTTATTACAGGTTTGTACCCTATGGGGGTGAAGCAACCTTTTTAAGAGTTTGGGTTGAGGGGCCTCTTTCACATTATGAATATAAGGAGTTGAATGGCAGGGAAAAGAACATAACCAGATATCCATTACTTAAAATTGAAAATAAGGAGACGTTAGTGAAGATTTCAACGGGCTTTTTAGGAACGAGAAAAAAAGTGTTAGCTGATTACTTCGCCAGTTGCCCAGTTCTTCAGGAAAAGATTAAGGGTGGGATACTTGAAACTGCACAGGAAATCGTGCAGTTCTATTATAAAAGCTGTTTATAAAACCTATTCTATTACATCAATAATACCTGAGTAATCTGAAGTAACAACCCAAAACAAGATAATTAACATAATTATTAAAGTTAGACCAATGATCAGTATCATCCGGTTTTGATCTTTCTTTTGAGAAAGTTTTAATCTTTGTTTGAATTTCGAAAACTCACCAGATTGGGGTTCCTGAAAAGTAATGGGTGGACGTTTTTCCGTTTTATAACCACTTTGAATTTCCTTGAGTTTTTTTCTCTCTTTCAACAATCGTAAATTCGATTTATGTTGATAGATCATTGAATCTATAGGCCCGCCAAATGACATGATAATAAAATGTTGTTCTATTTATATAAACGTAAAAATCAATATTCCAGACAATGATTTTTTCATTTTTGAGAAACTCTCTGCTGACAATTGTGTCTTTCTAATAAAGAGATCAAAATGAGAATATTATTTATCTTGCTTCTATTCTTTTACTTTATAAAAGAAGCTTATCCTCAAACAGATTCATTAAGGGAAAAATACGATTATATCTCAGATTTCGGATCCAGAGATCATGAGGGCTGGGCACTGGTGAGGAAAGGTAATTTATACGGATTTATAGACAGAACAGGCAATGAAATTGTAGTTCCTCAATATGAGAAGATATGGGATTTTGGAATCAGAAATTCCAATTGGGCAATGGTTCAAAAGAACGGATTGTTAGGCTTTATTGACAGGCAGGGAAAAGTAGTTGTTGATCCTACTTACGAAACTATTCGGTCATTTGGTTCGAGGAATTCTAATTGGGCACTGGTTGAAAAAAGCGGGTTATTCGGATTCATTGATAAAACAAGCGAGCTTGTTGTAGAACCCAATTATGATCGTATAGAGGATTATGGTGAATTGGGAATAGAGTGGGCTTTGGTAGAAAAAAATGGACTTTTGGGATTTATAGATAAAACCGGGAATGAGATAGTAGTTCCTGTGTATTCTAAAATAAATAAATACGGAGCGACAAATTCTGCATGGGCGATGGTGGAAAAGAATAGCCTTTATGGCTTTCTGGATAAAAATGGGGAAGAGGTTGTACCACCTGCATATGATTACATCTGGAGATATGATTATTATTTATCAGGTTGGGCAAGGGTCGAAAAAAACGGCAAGTATGGATTTATCGATAAGGAAGGGAAAGAGGCAGTTCCGGTGGAGTATGATGATATTGAACGATTTGGAACAAAGAATATACCCTGGGCCCTTGTTGAAAAAAATGGTCAATACGGATTTATAAATAAGCAGGGAATTGAAATCGTACCCGTCAAATATGACAGAATCAATCGATTTGGGAGTCTGAATGATGAGTGGGCTCTAGTTGAACTGAATGGGAAATATGGATTTATTGATAAGTCAGGTAAAGAAATTATTCCGCCGGAATTAATGGATTTGGAAAATGATCAGATGACGGAACTTGCCAATTATTTTGATTCAAAAGGAGATCATTTAGGAAAATTGGGAGCTGTTAAAAACTACATGGTAAGTCCTTTCGTCGGAAATTATGCTGTCATCAGGAGTAAGAAGAATTCAAAGCTTGGGGTAATAAGCAGGGATTTCGAAGTTATTGTACCTGTCGATTACAATCGAATCCTAATAGATGATAAGGGGAATATTCATGTTTGGCAGAAAGATATCAGAGGTTAGACTCAAGACGAAACCTTTTAAAAACGATAGTAATTAGTAGTATCTAAAATCTTACTTCTAAATTCTAATTCTTGCTCGCATTAAAGAGCTTTTGCTTCTCATCTTTAGAGAGACTTTCATAGCCGGATTGAGAAATTTTATCCAGAATTCTGTCTATTTCATCCTGATCTATATCACCAGAACTTTTACTCGAAGCTGCTGATTTCTTTTTAGATGCTTTTCTTGTTTCGTCCCCTCTATGGGTAACCTTGATTTTGGGTTGGGCCACAAAAAAGCTTTTAACAAAGTTCATAAACTGGATCACCCAAAGTCCAAAGTCATTTCCCTGTTTGAGCTGAGTAATGTATAAAAATCCAAGTCCTGCGCCAGCCAAATGAGCAAGTTCACCACCCGCATTTGCTCCAATTGTATTGGCAAATGATACAATCACATAAAAAAGCGCGATATACTTGATTTTGACCGGTCCAATCAGCAATAAAAAGAAGGTGTAATTAGGCATAAAAGTAGCTGCACCCACAACGATTGCATAAACCCCAGCAGAAGCACCCAGCATGAGTGACGTGTCAATTCTATCATGGTAAAAGGGCATCAGGTTGTACATAAGTATATAAAATAGACCACCTGCCAGACCCCCTAGAACATACAACGAAATAACTTTACTACTACCCAGAAATTCCTGGATTAACCGCCCAAACCAGTAAAGGAAAAGCATGTTGAACAGGATGTGGAAAAAACCCGTGTGGGTAAAAAAGTACGACACAATTGTCCATGGTTGCCTTATTAATGTACCCAGATTTGCGGGTAACATTAATTTACTTACTATGGCCTGGTAGATCTGTTGAGAACCGGAAATTGTAAATATTACTTCAAATACCAGTAGGACAAGAAACACAATCAGGTTGATCAGAATAATCTGCACAACTGCATTGTTGGGTTTGTCCCAGGCATTTTTAAAATCGTCTAGAATACTATTGTTCATCATCAGTAAAATTTGTTACTGTTTTTTTGCCACATCTTTAACAATACAAATGCAATTAGCATTCCCCCAAGGTGCGCCAGGTGTGCTACGTTGTCACCGGGAACCCTGTTAAATTCTGAATATAACTCATATAATCCATAAAACAACACCAGGTATTTTGCCTTAATGGGTATTGGAGGAAATAGTAGCATTAATACCGTATTTGGGAATAACATTCCAAAAGCCATCAGAATTCCAAAGACAGCTCCGGAAGCTCCAACCATAGGTATGTTTACATTGGACTCGTAAAGATCCTTTACGATTGTCATAGCCTGGTTTTCATAGGCTGAACTTCCAGGGTTTTCATAGTATTGATCAGAAAAGTCTGCAATTGCCGGTAAATTGAATCGAGGGGATTTATGGTCTACAATAAATATACTAAATGACTCCGGATTTGGGTCTGCGAGAAATGCTTCAGCGTCTTTTTTAAGAGGATAGGTTTCAGCAAAATCAGCTACACCATAGAGTATTCCGGCTCCTATACCGCATATCAGGTAAAAGGTAAGAAACCGCTTAGGTCCCCATACAGTCTCCAGCATTGGACCAAATATCAATACGGCAAACATATTACCTAAAATATGTCCAAAACCTCCATGAACCCACATGTACGTGAGAAACTGGTAGATCGCAAACTGATCAGAAAATACCACGCGCAATCCAAATAAATACTCCAGCGGGAGATTTAAAAAAGACTGCAATACAAATATGCCTACGTTTATTAGCAGGATATTTTTGACCATGGGTGTTAGTCGAAACATCTATCTCTAATTAAAGAATGAAGCAATTTTATCTAAACTCAAAACTACAAAAGTTGGGGTACCATCCACAGTGAAATTTGGTTGATCACAGGCAAATAACTGATCAAAAAGAGATTCTGCTTCTTTTTCGGACAAGTGTTTCCCCTGTCTGATGGCAGTTCTCTTTGCAAGGCTCCTTGCCAGGTTATCTTCCAAAGGTATATTAAACGAAGACTTATTTTGCTTGAATTGTTCAATCAATCCTTCAAATATTTCTCGCTCTGAAGAATTGACGATCTCTGACGGTACTCCGTTGATGACTATACAATTCTTACCGAATTCTTCATATTCAAATCCCAACTTTCGAATTTCGGGTTTTATTTCCATAACGAGTGACATGTCAGAAGGGTTTAAGGAAATTTGCTGAGGAAATAAACAAGATTGAGAAACTCCTTCCTGATGTTTAAATCTCTGCATATATTTTTCAAACAATATTCTTTCATGTGCAGCTCTCTGATCTACCATAACCATACCTGATTTTACCTGCCTGATAAGATATTTACCATGAAGCTGGAAAGTGTTTTTTGTTTCAGTTTCCTGTTTATTTTCAGCCTGACTAAGTTTACTTTGAAAGGTAACCGTTTTTTCATCCGGTTCTACTTCCTGTTGAGCTCTCAGTCTTGACAACTCTTCTTCATAAGTTGCAGCTCCATAAAGACTTTCCCAGTTTTTCGCATTAGGTCTGTCGATAGTTTTAAATTGAGAATAGCTTCTTTCCTGACTAGTACTGAATGAATCCGACTCTTTTTTAGGGATAAACTGCTCAAAATTCACGTCCGTATTAAAGTCAAGTGAAGGCATTATGTTAAATGATGCCAGTGACTGCTTTACTGCACTTAAGATAACACTGTAAATAAAACGCTCATTATCGAACTTAACTTCAGTTTTAGTAGGGTGTACGTTTATATCCACATGACTTGGATCCATTTCTATAAAAAGTACATAAAATGGGTGGTAATCTTCCTGGATCAATCCATGATAAGCATTATTGAGCGCATGATTCAGATAACCATTTTTTATAAATCGATTATTTATAAAGAAAAACTGTTCACCTCTGGTCTTTCTTGCATTGGCTGGCTTGCCAATATAACCGGTAATTTTCACGTCAGGCGTTTCTTCTGAACAGGGAATGAGCTGCTGCTGATAGTTCTTACCAAATAATTGCACTATCCTCTTGCTTAGTTTTCCCTGATCCAGCTTTAACATTTCCTGATCGTTATGAATGAAAACGAACTTAACCTCGGGATTGGGCAGCATCACTCTGTGAATTTCATCCTGAATATGGCGAAGTTCCACAGGATTTGATTTAAGAAAATTCCTTCTTGCAGGAATATTGTAAAACAGATTTTTGACTGAGATAGATGTACCAGTACTACATCCGACAGGCTCACTTTTCTTAACTGTAGAGGCCTCTATGTTGAGCAAAAAACCCAATTCATCAACATCTCTTTTCGTTCTGATTTCTACCTGAGCCACAGCGGCAATGGAAGCAAGCGCTTCACCCCGGAATCCCATCGATCGTATTTTAAAAAGATCCTCTGCTGATCTGATCTTAGAGGTAGCATGTCTCTCAAATGCCATCCTTGTATCCGATTGACTCATACCCATACCATTGTCAATTACCTGAATAAGCTGCTTACCTGCATCTTTGACAATTAGTTTGATTTCGGTAGCTCCTGCATCTATGCTGTTTTCAAGAAGTTCTTTCACGACAGAAGCAGGTCTTTGAACCACTTCTCCAGCGGCTATTTGATTTGCAATGCTGTCAGGTAGCAGCCTGATTACATCCTGCATAGATTATCTCCTAACTTTTTTCTTGAATCTAAAATAGAGGTAAACAGGTACTGCAAGCCAATACACATAGAAAAACTCATTTCCATAGTATAACCATCCAATCACGGTCAGGCCTAATGCTGCGGCAATGATTAATTGTAAAAAAGAAGTGTTGGGAACAGATTGCGTTTTTCTTTCAAATGAAATTCTACCCGGCATGAAAGAACCATCGTGTGATTCTCCCTTAGATTCTAACTCCAGCTCCCTTTTTATTTTCTTGGTTCTTTCTTCTATTTCCTCCTTGATGGGATCATAATATCTTGGTTCAATACTGAATCGTTTATTTTTTGAAAGTCTTATTAAAGAAGGGAACCTCATAACACTAAAAATCAATTATTTATATAAATTAAAGAGTATTTCTTAAGTTTTAGTTATAATTAAAAGTAATTTGGAATATTTATTGTTTTAAATATAAAAACCAAATTTAATCATTTATCTCAATGAGGTGGGTAACAGTTATAGTCTTATTTCAATTCATCTACTTTCTTCAGGCTAAGGAGACAAGTAGATTAAACTTTAGGGCAGATAGCATTTATCAAAATCTAGGCAGATTAGACCGCGAAAATCTTAGGGTATGGATAAAATCAGATGATTATAATTCGATAAAGGAGTTTCAGTTCATTGGAGGTGTTTATTCCCAATCTGAAATTCAAACACCTGTATTCGATAAGCCTCAAAACATTGCTTTGGCTGTACAGGCTAATCTTGATTTCAGACCATTTCCATCATCAAAGAAATTACCCGGTTTACAAACACTTTCCTCAATATCAGATCCTTATGTTTTACATCGGTATTTAGAGTATTTTAGATCCGAGTCCCGAAAATATGGAATTGATTTTATTGTTTTACCCAGCAAAAAAGAAAACATCCATTTAAGTGAATTTTTAAGTACTGTTCACAACTTTGATCCGGATTTTTTTATTGATTATGAAAGTCTGAGCTTCAATCCGGATCCAAAACGGAAGAATTTTTATCCGGTACTCGAGTATTCCAATGCAATTGTCATTTCACCGGATAGCTATTCAGAATATGAGAATACATTGTCAAAAGGAGCGAAAAGATTCAAAACCAGCAAAGAAGAACTGACATCCTACATCAGGCAAATACTAATAGAATCTGAGCCAGTTAAAAATAATGATCAGATCCTGCATTCCATTTGGTCACAGTCAATTTCACTTTATGAAAAAGAACAATTACTTCCATTGAGAACAGATACAGTAGCAGTATGGGTTAGTAATGAAAATACCAAATTGTTTACTGATTTGGCGCAGTATTACGGAACTGTATTAAATGTTAAGTATGATGAAATACCCGAAAAGGTACCTGTTATCCTTGATGCGAGATTTAATTTATTTCAGGCAGCCGAATATGCTTATCAATTACAAGAACACAATCCAATAATCTGGATTTCTAATTTTGAAACATTGACCAATGTAAATGCCAACAGTTATTTAATCACACCTGAAATCAGCGATCAACATGATCTGATTCTGGCGGACATGATTTATGGAGGGGAGTCCATTTCAGGAAGGAATATATGGTCAATTCCTGGTTTTTTAACAGGTTATCAGCTCATAAAGCAGGAAAAACAACAGCTTCTAAGTTATAGTCAGCCTGAATGGGTGGGTATGAATCCCTTAGTATTGGATTCAATTGATCTCATTGCGGAAGAGATGATCAAAAACTATGCTTCACCAGGTGGACAGATACTGATTGCAAGGGATGGAAAAATCATTTTTGAAAAAAACTATGGATTTCTTACCTACGACAGTCTGATACAAGTACAGCCTTATACCTTATATGACCTTGCTTCCTTAACAAAAGTAACCAGCACATTACTCTGTGTGATGAAGCTATGGGAGGAGAACCAAATTCATCTTGACAGCACCATTAGCACTTATTTACCTGATTATGTCGAAACCAATAAACAGGATATTACCATTCGAAAAATATTGGCACATCAGGCAGGTTTACCGTCATACATACCATTTTGGAAAAGGACCATTGATATTGAAGGGCTCGAAACATTCTATTATAAATCAGAAGCAGACAAGTTAAGCGATGATCGATCTTATGGAATTTATCCAAACACTGCTTTAAAAGATTCTCTTTACAACTGGATAAAATTATCAACTGTCAGTAACAGGGAAAAATATCGGTACAGTGACATTGGCTTTATGTTATTGCAGCTTATCGTTGAGAAGGTATCCGGAGAGAGTATTGAAAATTATGTTACGGAAAATTTCTATGCACCAATGCATCTTACCAGGATCATGTTCAACCCGGTATATAGAGGACAGGAAAGACAATACATTGCACCAACTGAATATGATTATTATTTTAGGAAAGAGCAGGTTTGGGGTGATGTACATGATCGTAATGCTGCTATTCTCGGAGGTATTGCCGGGCATGCAGGTTTGTTTTCTACCTCCAAAGAGCTTGCTATAATCTCACAGATGTTAATTCAGGGAGGTGTTTACGGAGGGCAAAGATATCTGAATGCTGAGACCATTGATACTTTCAATCAGTATCAATTTGAAGGAAATAGAAGAGGACTTGGCTGGGATAAACCGGGATATTATAATCCAACCATTTCAAAATATGCGAGTGATGTGAGCTATGGTCATACCGGATTTACCGGGACACTCGTATGGATTGATCCTGCAGAAAGGCTTACCTACATTTTTCTCTCTAACAGAATATTCCCCGATTCTCAAAACTGGGCGCTGAATGAATTAGACATCAGAAGTAGAATTCAGGATATTATCTACAGATCCTTAAGATTAAATTAATTGCAGCTACTGAACTTTTATTGATTTTGGGCGTTATTAAAATCGTATGAAAATAGGAATTGTTTGTTATCCAACGTATGGGGGTAGTGGGGTTGTAGCCACGGAATTAGGAAAAGCACTTGCGAAAGAAGGGCACATGGTACATTTCATTACTTATTCTCAGCCGACAAGGCTGGATTTTTTTAATGAAAACCTATTCTACCATGAGGTATCCGTTAAAAATTATCCGCTTTTCGATTATCCGCCTTACGAACTAGCCCTATCTAGTAGAATGGTGGATGTCGTTCAACATGAGCAATTGGATGTTTTACATGTGCATTATGCAATTCCACATGCTTCTGCAGCATACATGGCAAAGCAGATTCTTAAAACTAAAGGCATAGATATTCCATTCATAACAACTCTTCATGGAACTGATATCACACTGGTAGGAAAAGATGCAAGCTATGAACCAGTGGTTACATTTTCTATCAATCAATCTGATGCAGTCACTGCGGTTTCAGAAGACTTGAAAAAAGATACACTTGAGCATTTTGATGTAAAAAAAGAAATTGAAGTAATTCCAAACTTCATTGATTTTCAGCGATTTAACAGGCAGAAGAAAGAGCATTTCAAAAAGGCTATTTGTCCAAATGGAGAAAAGCTGATTGTTCATACATCAAACTTTAGAAAAGTAAAAAGAGTACAGGATGTGATCGAAACATTCTGTAGGTTAAGAAATAGTGTTCCATCTAAACTTTTAATGGTTGGGGATGGACCGGAAAGAACATTTGCAGAGGAGATGACCCGCCAGAAATGCTTTCATGATGATGTAAGGTTTTTAGGTAAGCTCGAGGCAGTAGAAGAGGTACTGTCAGTATCTGATCTTTTTATGATTACATCAGAAAAAGAAAGTTTTGGATTGGCGGCACTGGAAGCAATGGCCTGCGAAGTACCTGTGATCTCTACCAACGCAGGGGGTCTTCCAGAGTTGAATGTAAATGGACAATCCGGATTCTTATGTGATGTTGGAGATGTTGAAGATATGACACAAAAAGCTATCCATATATTGGATGATAAAAACCTTGAGAAATTCAAAAAGGGAGCACTGGAAAGGGCAAAAGACTTTGAGGTTTCTAAAATATTACCGCTATATGAGGCAATATATGATAAAGTTCAGGTAAAAGGTACCTACCTTTTAGTTAAACACTTGTTCATTGTTTTAACGAAGTTTATTTTTGCAATACCAAAACTAATTATAGTTTATGATCACTAAACAAAAGCCAAGTAACACGGGCTCGGGAAGGCTGTTTAAGAACGAGTTCTTAGAAAAGATGACGCATACTCATGCGCATTTTGCGATATCAGTCTTTTTTATTGTATCGACGGGAGTGTTGATATATGGGCTTACGAATAATTACATTACTGGTGTATTAGCTGTGCCTTTGTTTGTAGCGGGATGGTTTGCTTTTACGCTTGTCGAGTATATAATGCACAGGTTTGTTTTTCATATGGCACCTGTTACGAAGATGAGAGAGAAGATTGCATATAATATGCATGGTATTCACCATGATTACCCTAAAGATAAAGGTAGAATTGCGATGCCTGTACCTTTAAGTTTAACACTATCAGCGATTTTCTTCGGATTCTTTTATCTGATAATGGGAAACTATACATTTGGATTCTTACCGGGATTTCTTTTTGGATACGGTTCTTATCTGACGGTTCATTACCTGATACACGCGATGCAACCTCCAAAGAACTTCTTTAAGTATCTATGGGTACATCATGGAATCCATCATTATAAAGATCCTGATCACAGATTCGGTGTTACTATTCCACTTTGGGATTATGTTTTTGGCACAATGCCGAAAGATTGATCAAGTATTGAAAATATAAATTTAAAAGGTCCCATTGAGGACCTTTTTTTATATCCTTTAAAATTTCCTCTAACTTATGAAATCATTATGCCTGTTTATGAGTTTAACTAAAACAGAATTTGGAATATGATAGGATATAGATTCACAGAGTTTATTCCGGACAAAGATCCACAAAAGTCAACTTTTGAAAACCTATTGGACATCTTCCTGCAATTGATGGTGATAACCAGCGGGGACGTTTCAGAAGCACTGAGTTGGTTGACAAATCTTGATCGTCAATACAATATTACGAGTGAGGATTACGGAATGGGTAATTTCATAGATGATCTTAAAGAAAAAGGCTACTTAACCGAAGATAACGAGAAGGGTGAGTTGAAGATAACAGCAAAATCTGAGCAGCAAATCCGAAAAAGCTCACTTGAAGAAATATTTGGTAAACTAAAAAAATCAGGTAGAGGTAATCACAGAACTAATTTCACCGGTAGAGGAGATGAAATGAGCACTGACTATCGTGAGTTTGAGTTTGGAGATTCACCAGAACAAATCGCACTTACAGAAAGCTTACGAAATGCTCAAATAAATCATGGTTTTGAAAATTTCATGTTGACAGAGAGCGATCTCGAAATTCGTGATAATGAGTACAAAACCCAGACTTCGACAGTTTTGATGATAGATATCAGCCATTCTATGATACTTTATGGAGAAGATCGTATTACTCCAGCAAAAAAAGTGGCAATGGCATTGGCTGAATTGATAACTAAAAAATACCCAAAAGATACATTGGATATCATCGTATTTGGTAATGATGCCTGGCAAATAGAAATAAAGGATTTACCCTATTTGAATGTCGGACCATACCATACCAATACCATTGCTGGTCTGGAACTGGCTATGGATATATTGAGGCGACGAAAAAATGCCAACAAGCAGATATTTATGATCACGGATGGAAAGCCAACCTGCATGAAAGTCGGGATCAAGTATTATAAAAACAGTTTTGGTCTGGATCCTAAGATCCTGAACAAAACTTTGAATCTGGCAGCACAGTGCAGGCGCATTCATATTCCGATTACAACATTTATGATAGCTTCAGATCCTTATCTCAAGCAATTTGTGAAGGAATTTACCCAGGTAAATAATGGCAACGCTTACTATAGCAGTCTTAAAGGTTTGGGTAACCTGATATTTGAAGATTATAGAAGAAACAGAAGAAAAAATCTCTAACATGCAATATGAAAAGATACCTTCAGATAAGCTGAAGAGTATAACTACACTTGGAGAGTTGAAACCCACAGGATATCAACCCCTATCAATAAAGGAAGAATTGCGTAAAAACCTAATTCAAAAGCTTCAAAATAAGGAGAATGTCTTTGAAGGGATTTATGGATATCAGGATACTGTAATCCCGGATATTGAACGAGCAATACTGGCAAAGCACAATATAAATTTTCTGGGCTTAAGAGGGCAGGCGAAAACCAGAATTGCAAGGATGATGACTTATCTTTTGGATGAATACATCCCTGTAATAAAAGGTTCTGAACTAAATGATGACCCTTTGAACCCAATATCCAGGTACGGCATGGATCAGGTAAAAGAGCATGGGGATTCTACCGCTATAGATTGGATACACCGGGACGACAGATACACAGAAAAACTAGCAACACCTGATGTGTCGATTGCAGACCTTATTGGAGATGTGGATCCGATAAAAGCAGCAACCTTGAAGCTGCCATATTCAGATGAACGTGTCATCCATTATGGACTGATTCCAAGATCCCACAGAGCTATTTTTGTGATAAATGAATTGCCGGATTTACAGGCAAGAATTCAGGTGGCTTTATTTAATATACTTCAGGAAGGAGATATCCAGATAAGAGGATTTAGGCTAAGACTTCCACTTGATGTTCAGTTTGTCTTTACCGCCAATCCTGAGGATTATACAAACAGAGGGAGTATTGTTACCCCTTTAAAAGATAGGATTGATAGTCAGATTATCACGCATTATCCTAAATCCATAGAAATAGGAAAGAAGATTACTCAACAGGAAGCAAAGTTAGAGCCAACTCAAAAGGAATCAATAAAAGTATTTGAACTGGCCAGGGACCTGGTTGAACAGGTAGCGATTGAGGCAAGAAACAGTGAATATGTTGATGCTAAATCCGGAGTTTCAGCAAGGCTCACTATTTCAGCATATGAAAGTCTGATAAGTGCAGCAGAAAGAAGGAAACTGATTCATGGTGGAAAAGAAGCGATAGTCAGGGTTTCTGATTTTCATGGAATTATACCTTCTATAACTGGCAAAGTAGAATTAGTATATGAAGGTGAGCAAGAGGGGCCGGGCATTGTGGCGCAGACGCTAGTAGGCAAAGCAATTCGCACACAGTTCACTAATTATTTTCCTGATCCGGAGGAATTGAGAAAAAGAAAAGATGCTAAAAATCCATACAGGGAAATTACTAACTGGTTTGGAGAAGGTAATATGGTTGACTTACTGCATGATTTTTCAGATTCAGAATACAAGAAAGAACTGGAAGCAATTCCAGGCCTTAAAAATCTGGTGAATTCAAAATACAGCAAAGAATCAGAGTCATATCGTTTATTTTTAATGGAGTTGGCTTTACATGGATTAGCTGAATATAGTTTACTTAGCAGACACCATCTTGAAAAAGGAATGCAATTCAAAGATTTGATTAGTAGTATGTTTTCAATGCCAGGTGAAGATGATGAGGATTTTGCTTAAAAATTGGATGAGCATGTCATGGAGTTACAAGAAATTAAACGACTTATATACTCGGGTGAAAATCAGCATGTAGAGTTCAAAAGAAAAGTGCGGCATCCCGAAAAAATCATGAAAGAGGTGGTTGCTTTTGCAAATACTGATGGAGGTCATTTATTTGTTGGCGTTTCAGACGACAGGACTATTCCGGGATTAAAATTTGCAGATGAAGAAGATTATATTCTTCAAAAAGCTATCCGGGATCTCTGCAGGCCGGAGATTAGGTTTGATACTGATATCGTGCCCATATCATCGACGCATTCAATTTTGCACTATTATATTCACGAGAGTAAACAAAAACCTCATTTTGCATTTTTCAAAAAAGAACACAGAAGAGGCAAAGCATTTGTCAGAATAGCAGATAAATCTGTTCAGGCAAGTCCTGAAACTCGAAAAATCATGAAATATCTGAGTAATGGAAGAGAAGAAGGTTTTCAATATGGAGAATATGAAAAAATCCTCATGAATTTTTTGGGATTAAATCACAGAATTACATTGAACAGATTTTCGCAATTAGCAAATCTACCATCAAATAAAGCTTCAGATATACTCATAAGTTTGGCAACTAATAATGTGATTCGAATAATTCCGGGAGAGCAGGAAGATTGGTTTGAATTTGCTGAATAAATTTTCCTCGAATGATATGGATTATGAATAGAAAGTAGTAATATTAATTTCAACTTTTTTAATCCATATTCTTTCGAATATTATGCCAAAAACCACCAAAGAAAAAAAGATATTCGTCCTTGACACATCTGTAATCCTTTATTCTCACGACTCAATTCTCAATTTTGAAGAACACGATATAGGGATACCCATCACGGTTCTTGAAGAACTGGATACTTTCAAAAAAGGCAATGATACTAAAAACTTTGAAGCCAGGGAATTTATAAGGTTACTGGACAGGCTTGCTGAGGGTCAAATGCTTCAAAACTGGATTCCTTTAAATGGAAAAACCAAAGGGAAATTAAAAGTTTTAATGGAGACGGATAGTCCTGTAGATGCCAGAAAAGTATTTAACGATGCGAAGAATGATCATCGTATTTTAAATGCAGCGCTTGCACTTAAAGAAACTGAAAAAAAGCGAAAGGTTATCCTGGTTTCCAAGGACATTAACCTGAGGCTC
>CAYTFO010000019.1:25330-32417 GCA_964437135.1 uncultured Roseivirgaceae bacterium
CACTTGATCTGCTTGCAGAAGATTATGAGACAGGTAAGATTAAAAATGTAAGTTCATTACATACTGGCAAGACAGAAGTTGAAAATATTGCTTCAGAAGATATAGATACTCTATTTAAAGAGGGCAATATTGAAAAGAAAAAGATTTTTGCGCGCCGAAAAATGGTAGCTAATGAATTTCTTATTTTGAAGAGTGATAAGAATTCAGTTCTGGCAAGATACCGGGCACAAGACAGGACAATTGAGAAAGTTGACAAAACGACTGTTTATGGAATAAAACCTAAAAATGCAGAGCAGACATTTGCTATCAATGCAATGCTGGATCCTGATATAAGACTCGTAACCATAAACGGAGTAGCAGGTACTGGAAAAACATTAATTGCGCTGGCATCTGCATTGGAACTTAAAAGGGATTTTAAACAAATTTATCTGGCAAGGCCAATTGTTCCATTAAGTAATAAGGATATTGGATATCTTCCCGGAGATATAAAGTCCAAGCTTAATCCTTACATGGAGCCTCTATGGGATAATCTGAAGTACATCCAGAATCAATACAATGAGACTGATAAAGAATATAAGCGGATTACCGAAATGGTCAACCAGGAAAAACTGATGATTACTCCGCTTGCATATATCAGAGGAAGAAGTTTATCAAATATATTCTTCATAGTGGATGAAGCGCAAAATCTTACACCTCATGAAGTGAAAACCATAATTACCAGGGCAGGTGACGGCACTAAGATTATTTTTACTGGAGATGTCTATCAGATTGATACACCATACCTCGATTCTCAGAGTAACGGGTTGAGTTATTTGATTGATCGTCTACACGACCAGTCATTGTATGCACATGTCACCCTGGAGAAAGGTGAGAGATCTGAGCTGGCCAATTTGGCGAATGAGTTGTTGTAGAGAGTTTTCAGGATTAAGAAATCAGTATTTTGTGAGGTAGAGTTTTGTGTTGGACGAAATACATCTTAGGATTGGGAAGTGGTATAGACTAGAAAAATGAATTAGTTTGTTGTGACACTCTTCAGAGCGATTTTTTCACCGATATAGGAAAATTACTTAGATGTAAAGAATGACGTTCCATTTGCCAGTATTTAGACTACAATTAGAGGTGAATGAATGGTAAAATTCATTTTATAGAATGTTTGAAAGCACTTTAACGAATTAATTTTTCCTCTAGAAAAGTACTTATTTTAAGAATACAATCACTTTTCTGTCAATCGTTCTGGTTGAAATAATCCATAAGAGCTTTATTTGAAAAATGAATTCGAATAGAAGAATTTACTTGTTTAATTTCTTCTATTTCTCTATCCGATACTCTAATACCAAAAATATAGAGATTAGTTAAATTAGGATTTAATTCTAAAAAATCTTGAATTTCATAAATACTTATATAGTTGAAACTTAAATCTAAGTTTTTAAGTGAATGCAGGCTGGATACACCATGAGGATTTTTCTTTAAACCGAGAAAACTTAAATTAAGACTGTACAAATTAGGCATATTCATAATCGGATTTAAAGAATCAATTGGATCTTTAATTGAAACATTTGGAAATACGACTTTTTTACCTAATTCCCATTCAATTTCGCCAAAGCTTAACCAAATTTTTTTATTAATTTTTCTTTCTATAGTTAAGATTTTAATTTCATTAATTCCAGAGTTGGAGAGTATGTATGTCACTTGTTCTGCTGATTTACACTCTATAGTTAATGAAAAATCTTGTTGCATAACATTTATAAAAAAATTTGTGCAAAAAACTATATAGGCAATTAACAACTGTAGTCAGCTTGAGATGCTGGAATGTTACCTTGACATGGACCTAATCCAAAAGTAGCTCCAGAAAATCTTTCATTAAGCGCCCACTCTAAAAGTAAAATCATTCTTCCTCTAACGGCTATATTTGTCGGAGCCAAAGTTCCAGCATCTAGTTCACGTTCAATCTGCAATCTTACTTCATTAAATACTTGAGCAAACCCTTCAGATGCATCGTAAGAAGTACCTATATGGTATTCCGGTAAATCTATACAATTGACATCAAATTCTACACTTATTACCTTATTCAAGGCAAAATTTACATATGTTGCTCCTAGCTGCTGTATTTCTGCTGTGAACGAATTTGCGGAATACTTAAAATTGATACTCTCTGCACATAATTTACCGAATGTCTGCGCAGGACTCCACAGCATTGTTGGATCAAGAAGAACGGGAATCGGATCTTCGGGAGGACAATCATCGTCAGTACAGTTGTTAGAGTCCGGCAGACTTGGCAAGCACTCTACTCTATTATTTGGGAGAGATGAATCTCCACAAGTCACGTACATATTAATTATAACACCATCAACGGATTTAATTATCAGCCAACAATCAGGATCAGAGTAATTGATTCCAGCACCACCCCCTGATGATTCGCTTGTACCTCCCCCATTTGAATCTTCAGAATCACAACCTCCTCCTGTACTTCCGTCATTATCATTTGAAGAATCGCAGTTAACTCTACCTGTATTATCATCAACTGCATTCCCAATACCGTTCTTCACAATCATGGAACTGAACAATGATCCATTAAGATCCAACCAATTTATAACGCCAGTAAATGAAGTGAAATCATCATTTGACAATAGCCATTCATCAGAAGGTATGTATTCAGTAATATATAATTTAATTTCTGCATTAGCCTTTTCTACAATAACAAGATTTCTAAAATTACTTGTTTCATTATTTAATAGTCTTAACGTATATCTAATTAAATCTTTATTTGGATTTACTGTTTTTATTGCAGTTCGTTTATCAAGTTCTCCAAGTTCAGAATTTAGGATTCTTCCATCTTTTGTTTGGGAATTATCTTCGATTAATTTAATATGATTTATTAGGCTTGTATCTTCTTGAGGATTGACAAAGCTTTGGTTGATTTTTAAATTATTGGAAATGTCGATTATTTGTTCCTTATAACTGCATTGGAATAGTAATATCAGGAAAATAATTGAAAAAGTTCTTCTTAATAGCCATAGTTCTAAATATGATTTTTAAAAAATAATTTCTATAATTTACAAATTACTTATAACTATCTTATTAATCAACCTAATCCTAATTTTAGAAATCAATTTGAAGAATGTTTGTCGAATATTTTTAGTTCAATTTAGAAGATTTTCTTGTGGTTTAGAATAATGCGACTTATTGGTTAATTATAACTTACTCCTGTAATTATAAACATTTACTTACACGTTTTGATGCATCCCTTCTGAATAAACCTATCAACACAGATTATTGTATATATCTAGTGTATTATTTAACGGTGAGGATAAGGTATTAACGATTGAAATATAAAATCACTTTTTCTTGTTCTCGTTTATTTTACTTATTGTGGTGTTTTTGCTTTGTCAGGAGCAACACCTGATAGCACTTTGTATCAGTTAAGACCTAATATGTTTACTTAATACTTCTCAACGGTTAAAAAAATTAGTATTAATTTCTGACCTGTTATTTTTACAGCATGAGCCGAATTACTTCCATACTTTTATTGATAGTAGCTTGTCATTTTGTTCAGGCACAGCAACCTGACTCATATATCTACACAGGAAAATTAGTCGATGAAATTACCGGTGAAAATATCAAGGATGCCAATATCGTTATTTCCGGGAGGGATTTTTTGGGCAGAAGCAACTTCCTTGGATATTTTCAGGCTGTAGGCTCACCGGGTCAAAATATATATATTTCCCATGTTTATTACGAATTATCAGAGTTAGACCTTCCATTTTCTACGACTGAAATACTGGTCAAATTGAAACCTAATCATCATGATATTGGAGTATTCAATCCATTGAAAGATGCTATTTTTGAATATGATCAGGCAGATTATGATTTACAAGCAGAACTTAGGGACGTGCCTATCACGGAACCTTCCTACTCTGAAAAAAGGCCGTACTTCCCCGGTGACAATGAAGAATTTCTCAATTACCTAAGTGATAATCTTGATTTCAGTGTAGATGAAGCCATAAAACTGCATGGTGAAACAGCTTATTTCACTATACATGGAGCAGGAAACACGGTTTTTGATAGTCTTAGTTTTGAAAATGAAATCCTTGAGAATAAAATTTCAGAAGTAATTAATAAGTCGCCTTTATGGTTGCCAGCTACACAATGGGGTAGCCCAATTTTAGTTGTGGCTAAAGTTGATTTTTTTATTGACCAGTTTTTACCAATAGCTGAAGATAATCAATTTGTGCCGCCCGACTTTAAAGATGGGGTTATGGGGGTTTACGACCTGATAAACGAACGATTGGAATATCCATTGGATGCATTATATGAATTGAAAGAGGGAAAAGCAGTTATTTCTTATACAATAGATGCTTCGGGAACTCTGTCAGGTTTTGAAATCAATCAGGATCCGGGTTATGGAATGGCAAGAGAATTAATAAGAGTATTGAAGACCATAGATGGGTTTATTGCGGGAACTATTAATGGAAATCCGGTAAGTACGAAGGTGGTTTTTCCGTTCAAATTTGAACTTAATCAACAGAATCAAAAGCAGTTAAATGAAGGTGAATTAGCATCGGATGATTCTGATATAACTATCCCGATAAACACCGATTTCGATTCCAGCCCAAACACCTATGATTCTTTTGAAGAAGCCATAGAAAGAGGAATTAATGCTCAGGAGTTAATAATTAATAACAAAGGGATAAAAACTATTCCTACGGAAATCAATGAATTTAAATCTTTAGAGAATCTGGATTTAACTTCTAATAATATTCGGGAACTTCCGGAAGAACTATTTTCTGTTAAATCCTTAAAAAGATTATATCTGGCGGAAAACCTTTTGAGAGAAGTACCTGAAGGTGTAAATGAACTGGATTTGCTTGTTTTTAATGCAGCCAATAACAGACTTGGAGAGTTTCCAAAATATGTCCTGAAATGTCAAAAACTAAAAGTTTTGGATGTCAGCGGCAATCAAATAAAGAGTATTCCTGGTGAGATAAAATATTTAAAGAAACTTAAGGCTTTATATCTAAATAGTCTTAACATAAAATCATTACCGGAGGAGATCGGTGAGATGAGAAAACTTAAGTTTATTTTTATTAAGGACACCTCCATTCCGGAAGAGCTCATTGACCTATACATTAATAAATATCCGGATAAGCAATTTATTTTTTAAAAGAAGCAGTTTACGGTTTTACAATCAAAATCAAAGTGATTCTTACTTTACCGCAACAGCATCAATTTCTATCAGCCATTCTTCTTTTGCCAGTGAGGTTACACCGACTAAAGTACTTGCCGGAGTTATTTTATCTCCAAAAATCTCTGCCCTCACACCTCGAAATATATCCAGATCCAACTCTTTATAATTTACGATATAGGTATTGATTTTTACCAGATTGGTGTAATCCATACCCTCCATCTCAAGCAATCTCCTGATCTCTCCAAGGGCATCTCTCATTTGTGCCTCAAGGTCAGCACCATCGCCAATCTGCCCTGATATATGTACAGTCGTAAGTCCATCCTGTTCAGAAACAGTCATCTGAGAATATCCGTTTGTAGGTTCGACATATCTGATACTTACCTTATCATTATTATCGATGTAAGCATATCCAAATAAGGCTAAAAAGAGCACAATGAATAAGAATCCTACCTGTCTTGTCATAATATATTAGTTATAAAAAAACCCCCTGAAAAGGGGGTTTTGCTATTAAATACTCGCCTGTTTAAAACATAAATTAAGCACACTTTCATATAAATGTGCAAATTGTTCATAACACCAGTTTTTTAACTGCTCGACCTCGCCGGGTACTAAAGCTTTAATGGCCTTCCGTAATTCCTTCTCGAACAGCCATTTATCGAAGCTAACTTTTGAAAGAATTGTTTTAAAGTACTCTAACATAACTGTAAATTTTTGTTAAGAACTAAACTGATCCTGTAAATTTGACGTTTCTTTGTCATAGAATCAATGTGTAAAAGTTAAATAAAAAATAAGAAAATTTCAAACGGATATAAGAAATTGCAAACGATTTCATTTACACTTAACATAACGTTTATACGTGTTGTAAGTTGCATCATATTCTCTCTTTTTTTATCCACAACCAAGGCACAGGATATAAGTGTAAAGTTGGGACCAGATCAGATTGCAGCTAACGAGTTTTTTACTATTTCGGTAACGGTTGAAAACGAAAGAATACGTGGTAGTATCAATTTTCCTGATATTCAGGGGCTTGCTAAACGTGGTACCTCTTCTTCAACCAATACCAGTTTTATAAACGGAAGGATGAGTTCGTCTCAAAGTATTATTCAGAATTATCAGGCTTCAGGAGAGGGAACGATAAAGATCCCGGATTTTGAGATAGAAGTTAACGGAGAAAAAATATTTGTAAGAGGTAAAACTTTAACAGTGGGTCCTCCCAAACAGCGAAGCACACAAAGATCAGATCCATTTGATCCATTTGAGGATTTTTTTAATAGAAGACAGGAACCAACAGAATATATGGAAGTGGAAGCTGACGCTTTTCTATCCCTTAATACTGACAAGAATGAAGTTTATGTTGGAGAAGGATTTACTACGACACTGGCTTTTTATGTTTCAGAATCCAATAGAGCAGATATGCGATTCTATGATTTAGGGAGTCAGCTTACTAAAATCGTAAAAGATATAAAACCCGATAATTGCTGGGAAGAGAATTTCAATATAGACAATATAGTCGGAGAGTCCGTTCAGATAAGGGGTAAGGCCTACACTCAGTATAAGATCTATCAGGCCACATTTTACCCATTAAATGATGAGGATATAAATTTTCCTGGTGTTGATTTGAAAATGATAAAATATAGAGTGGCTAAAAACCCTACTTACTTTGGGCGTAACAGACAGGAGGATTATGAAGATTTCAGATCAAAATCCCGAACAGTAACAGTGAAGGAATTACCGCCACATCCATTGAAAGATCGGCTTGCAGTAGGTAATTATAGGCTGAAGGAAAAAATAAGTTCTGATGAATTAAAAACCAGTCAAAGTTTCAATTATTCATTTACAATCACCGGTGAAGGAAATATTAGTTCCATTGAGGCGCCCATCATAAATGATCGTTAGAATTTT
>CAYTFO010000020.1:0-8848 GCA_964437135.1 uncultured Roseivirgaceae bacterium
GAGAGGAGCTATCGTATTTCTGTGGTAACTCATTAGGTCTTCAGCCAAAAACTGCTAAGAAATACTTTGATGAAGAATATGATAAATGGGCAGAATTGGCAGTTGAAGGTCATTTTATAGGAGAAAGACAATGGGTAAGTTATCATCATCTGGGTAAGAAACAATTATCTGAAATTGTAGGAGCGAATCCTTCAGAAGTTGTGATTATGAACAATCTCACGACTAATCTTCATTTGATGCTGGCCTCCTTTTATAAACCTATTGGAAACCGAAGTAAAATTATTATTGAAAAAGGAGCGTTCCCGTCAGATCACTATGCAGTTAGTTCATTTATGGAATTGCTCGGGGTATCAGTAGATGAAAACCTTGTCCTGATGGAGATACCTGAAGATGGTTATTTGTCAAATGAAGCAATAATTGAAAAAATCAATGAATTAGGTGAAGAACTGAGCCTTGTGATGTTACCTGGAGTACAATATTATACGGGTCAGTTTTTTGACATGAAATCCATAACAAAAGCAGCACACAATGTTGGTGCAAAAGCAGGTTTTGACCTTGCACACGCAGCGGGAAATATTCCTATGAACCTCAATGATGATGAAGTTGATTTTGCAGTGTGGTGTAGTTATAAATATCTAAATTCCGGTCCTGGCAATGTTTCAGGAGCATTTGTTCATGAAAATAACAGTAAGGAGAAGAATTTTCCGAAATTAAAAGGCTGGTGGGGTCATAATGAAAAAACCCGCTTTAAGATGGACAATAAATTTGATCCAAACCCGGGAATTGATGCATGGATGCTTAGTAATGTAAATGTTCTGGCGACATCTATTCATCTGGCTTCACTTGATATTTTTCAGGAAGCAGGTATCCATAACCTCAGAAAAAAAAGTGTACAACTTACCGGCTTTCTTGAATACTTACTAAAATCTTCAGAGAGCCTGGCTAAGACTATCAAGATCCTAACCCCTTCAAATCCTAATGAAAGAGGATGTCAATTATCATTATTCTTTAAAGAAAAAGGTAAAGAATGCTTTGAAGAACTATCAAAACATGGATATATTATGGATTGGAGGGAACCAAATGTTATACGAGTGGCACCCACCCCATTGTACAACAGGTTTGAAGAAGTTTTTAGATTTGTTGAGGTACTAAATTCTATAATTAAATAATTTGAATAACTCATCTGATAAAATAGTAATCCTTGGTAGTGGGCTTGCGGGTTCACTTCTCTCCTGCATGCTTGCCGATAGAGGCTTTAAGGTAGAAGTTTATGAAAAGAGAGCTGACCCCAGATCAAGTTCATTACTAGAAGGAAGATCTATTAATCTTGCGTTGAGTCATCGAGGAATAAGGGCTTTAAAGTATGCAAGTGCATTTGAAAGTATAAAATCTTCACTTATACCAATGAAGGGCAGGATGATGCATGATGTAGAGGGAAAACTCACATATCAGGCCTATGGCAATGAAAACCAGTCTATAAATTCAGTTTCGAGAAATGACCTTAATTGTAACTTAATAAGCATTGCTGAAGCAAGAGGTGTTACTTTTCATTTCAATCGAAAATGTGTTGATATTTCTTTTGAAGAAATGAAAATAACCACTCAAAATCAAGCTGGCGACTTTTTTAATGATCAGGCCGATGTAATAATTGGTTCAGATGGTGCTTTTTCAGCACTTCGAAATAAGTATTTGTATTTCTACAGATTCAGCTATTCTCAGCAATATATAGAACACGGTTACAAAGAATTTAGAATGCCTTCCGTCGATAATGAATTCGCGATGGAGGAAAATTATCTTCATATCTGGCCAAGGGGAAACTATATGATGATTGCCCTTCCAAATCCGGACAAATCATTTACTTGTACATTATTTTATCCTTTTGAAGGTACTAAATCTTTTAATGCCATTCAGAAAGATGATGATATTAAGCAATTATTTGAAAGGGATTTCAAGGATATGATAGATAAAATCCCTGATTATATTGAACAATATAATTCAAATCCAACCTCATCTCTGGTCACAGTGAGGTGTTTTCCATGGAATTATAAAAAAACAATGATAATTGGAGATGCGGCACATGCGATAGTTCCATTTTATGGACAGGGAATGAATGCAGCATTTGAAGATTGTAGATTACTAGTTGAAATGGGTGAAAAATTAAATTTTGATTGGGAAATCCTTTTCGATGAATTCAGCAGGTCAAGGAAAAAAGACGGAGATGCAATTGCTGATCTGGCCCTAAAAAACTTTATTGAAATGAGAGATCAGGTTGCAGTCGATGCTTTCCTGCAGAGAAAAAAAACAGATGCGCTTCTTCATCAAAAATTTAAGGAAGAGTGGATTCCCTTGTACACCCAGGTTTCATTTACAGATATTCCTTACAGTGAAGCAAAAAACACAGGATTTCTTCAGGAAAAAGCAATGATTGAATGTCAAAAGCAAAATAAGCTAAGTGATCTAAATTATGTTATGCAATATTTTAGGAATCTAAGTCAAGGTATGTAATCAAATTGTCGATTTCAGTTTGTTCATTCTCAGATATACCTTCAGATGAATTAGCAAATAAATATATTGACTCAAGTACGAATTCTTTCTCAATGGAATTGCCAATTTCCATTTTCAAAGCATAAAGAAAATTAGTCTTCCATTTTTCCTGATTTGACATTAAATATCTTAACTCATTCTTAAGCATTAATGCTATATCCTCTTTGGAAAAAACCCCGGAATCCTCTATTTCTAGTGTTTCGGCTATAATTTCAGAAGACTGCTCCAGTCTTAACCATTCCACATCATCAACTGATTGATCTGCACTACAAACAATTAAGGCAGGATAAAGAGAAAGTAGATATGAAAAATGATTTATTTGGATATCTAAAGATCTTTCTTCTCTATATTGTTCAAACAATTCTACAACAGTTGGTTTCATATATTGGGTATCAGCGATGATATTAAACATCTTAATATATTTATATTTTATATTGATTTAATACTATAATATACTAAATGGTAACCACCACAGCAAAAAAAAACATTGCAATCATTGGAAGCG
This sequence comes from uncultured Roseivirgaceae bacterium, assembly GCA_964437135.1. Taxonomy (GTDB): domain Bacteria; phylum Bacteroidota; class Bacteroidia; order Cytophagales; family Cyclobacteriaceae; genus CAYTFO01. The sequence goes on from CAYTFO010000020.1 coordinate 3,050, forward strand.
GTATAGCCGGGATTGCTACAGCGATTCGTCTTGCAGCGAAAGGACATTATGTTGAGGTATATGAAGCAAATTCATATCCGGGCGGAAAATTGTCAGAGTTAAGTATTGGTGAGTACAGGTTTGATGCAGGCCCTTCACTTTTTACTTTACCTGAGCTTGTTGAAGAGTTATTTTTAATTAGTGGTGAAAAGCCGGAAGAACATTTTGATTATATAAAGTTGGATGTTGCCTGCCACTATTTCTATGAAGATGGAACAATGATCAAGGCTTATCACGATCGGGAAAGATTTATTGAAGAAGTTACCTCAAAAACTGAAGAGACAAGAGATTCAATTGAGAAAGTCCTGGACAACAGCAAAACACTTTATGATTACCTGGGTGAAATGTTCATGTATGAATCACTGCATGACATGAAGACCTTTATTTCCAAAAAAGCATTTCGTGCTTACAAAAATATCTGGAAAATGGATTTTTTCAGGAATATGAATCAATCAAATGCTTCTATGCTGAAAGACCCTAAAATGGTCCAATTTTTTAACCGGTATGCTACTTACAATGGTTCGGATCCTTACAAGACTCCAGCCACCATGAATATTATACCTCACCTTGAATTCGATATAGGAGCCTTTTTCCCCAAGAAGGGAATGCATAGCATAACTTTGAGTTTATTTGAACTGGCAAAAAGAAAAGGTGTAGAGTTTCATTTCAACTCAAAAGTCGAAGAAATAAACATAATGGGTGATACCGTAACGGGAATAAAAACCCAAAATAAAACCATAAATTACGATAGAGTGGTAAGTAATATGGATATTTCAGGAACTTATAAAAAGCTTCTTACTTCGGTAAAACCGCCTAAAAAAATTATAAATCAGCCAAGATCAAGTTCAGCACTTATTTTCTACTGGGGTATCAAAAAATCCTTCGATCAACTGGATCTTCATAATATCTTTTTTAGTAATGACTATAAAGCCGAATTTGATCACATCTTTAATAAAAAAACAGTCTATTCTGATCCAACTGTTTACATCAACATAACCTCAAAATACAAAGCGGACGATGCTCCTGACGGTTGCGAAAATTGGTTTACGATGATCAATGTACCAAATGATAGCGGTCAGAATTGGGATGAATTGATTAAAGTGTCAAAGCAAAACATTATCAAAAAACTTAGTAGAATGCTAAACACTGATATAGGTGAACTAATTGAAGTTGAAGAAATCCTTGAACCCCGGACCATTGAATCAAAAACAAGTTCATTTCAGGGATCACTCTATGGAAACAGTTCAAATAATATGTTTGCTGCATTTTTGAGACATGCCAACTTTTCCAAAAAAATCAAAAATATTTATTTCTGTGGGGGTAGTGTTCACCCTGGTGGGGGAATCCCAATGTGCTTATCTTCTGCCAAAATCGTAGATAAGTACTTCCAATAATTATTCGGCGTAGTGAATGATATTCACATAATTGTCATAGATCTCCTCAATAGTGGATACATAAGTCACAGGCTCAATTCCTCTACAGTATCCAAATTGAACAACAGGATCATTATAATATTTTGAATAGGTCTTTTTAATCAGAAAGTCAGAAATCACATCCCAGTCTCCGGGATTCTTATCATATTTCTCTGCCAGACGCTGGGCATCTCTGACATGACCATGTCCTACGTTATAAGACGCTAAAACAAACTTTATTTGATTTGACGAATCAAGTTTTTCTGTTTCCCAGTAAGATTTTAACCATTCCAGATGTTTTCTCCCGGCATAGATATTTTTCGCAGGATCCTTCAAATTTTCTATCCCATATTCTTCACCGGTATTGGGCAATACCTGCATTAATCCAACTGCCCCTGCCCAGGATATTGTATTGGAATCAAACTCACTTTCTTTATATATCTGTGCAGCTAAAAGTCTCCAATCCCACCCCAAAGAATCTGAAGCTTCCTTTATTAAATCATCGAAAGGAGAAATTTTATCACCAGCAATAGAGGAGAATTCACTGTTGACTCTTATTTTATTTGTCCTGTAGTTTTTAAAATACTTATTGTAAAGTGCGTAGTAATCAGGTGTTCTTTTCATTTTCCTTATCCAATGATTAAGAGTATCCAGTAAAACAGGAGATGATTTCCTAACTCCCCATGCGATTTTTTGTGGGAAACTTACGGCAGTTTCAACATCAAGTATAGGATAGTAGGCTTTATTTACCAGGGCTATATCTTCTTCAGCTACTGTAAAATTTATCTCACCGTCAGCTACTTTTCTAATTATCTGTTCTGTTTCGATATTAGGTTCATCTTCAACAATAATAATATCACCACCAATTTCTTCGGACAAGTTTTCCATTCTTTCTATGTAAGAAGAGCCATATCTCACATATACTACTTTATCAATAAGCTCAACAGGGTTTCTAATCAGCGTTTTTTCGATTTCATGCAGCTTCATATCTCTCCAATCATCCGGTTTTCTTTGGATTAGCACAAGTTTGACCAAATTATGATAGTCAGTAAAATTGATTTTATCTTGTCGATCTTTCGTGACGGTAAGATTGTAAGCCATCACATCTCCTTCTCCGGCGTTTAGCTTTTCGAATGCTTCTTCTAGGTTGGTTACAATATTCAATCTTAAACCCAGATTCATTGAATCCGCAAACATCTTCAATAATTCATATTCATAGCCCATCGTTTTCCCCTTGTATAGGAAAAGGCCAGTAGAACTATTGTCCATTAAAGCTATGATATATCCACGCTCCTGAATAGCTTTGAAATCAATATCAGATAGTATTCGTGGTGCATTGGACTGATTTTTCACGTTATCATCCTGTTGAGAGCAGGAAAAAAGCAAAACAGTCAAACACAAGAATAAAATTCTCATGGAATATTGTTTGTTAACAAGAAAATATGTCGAAAAATCAGCAGAATTACAACTATTTATCTATGAATGATACTTTTTTGCATCATTTCATGTACTGCTTTGGCAATTCCATGTGGATCAAAACCACATTCTTTGTGAAGCTCCAACTGGGTTCCATGTTCTACAATCCTATCTGGAATTCCCAGTCTTTTGACTTTAACATTATGCTCTTTGTCAGCCAGATATTCTAATACAGCAGAACCAAAACCTCCCATTATACAACCATCTTCGACAGTAATTATATAATCATAATTATCAGCCACATAGCTTAGCAGTTTTTCATCCAATGGTTTGACAAATCGCATATCAAATATCCCTGGATTGATACCTTCAGCATTTAATATTTCTGATGATTTTATAGCATAATTACCCATATGACCAATGGTAAGTATTGCTATTTCTGAACCTTCCTGAATTATTCTTCCAGTACCGGGTTTGATATATTCCATCTCTGTCTTCCATTCAGTCATAACACCTTTGCCACGAGGATATCTGATAGAATACGGAGATTGGTTCAGTGTCGCCGAGTACATAAGATTTCTGAGTTCTGCTTCATTCATCGGAGCCGAAACGATGAGATTTGGAATACATCTCATATAGGCCAAATCGTAAGCCCCATGATGAGTGGGGCCATCGGCACCTGCAAATCCAGCTCGGTCCAGGCAAAATATAACCGGCAACTCCTGAATGCATACGTCATGAATTACCTGATCATATGCACGTTGCATGAAAGTACTGTAAATATTGCAGAAAGGAATAAGCCCCTGAGTAGCAAGACCTGCAGAAAAAGTTACCGCATGTTGTTCTGCAATACCCACATCAAAAGCCCTATCCGGCATTTCTTTCATCATAATATTCATAGATGAACCCGATGGCATTGCTGGAGTTACCCCCATTATTTTTTCATTGTTTTTTGCCAACTCTACGATAGTCTCTCCAAACACATCCTGGTACTTTGGAGGCTGAGGCTCTACCGGAACAACTTTGTGTATTTCTCCCGTCAACTTATCGAAAGTACCAGGTGCATGCCACTTAGTTTGATCCTCTTCTGCTTTTTTATATCCTTTACCTTTTACAGTGACACAATGTAGAATTTTAGGTCCTGGTATATCTCTGAGGTCTCTTAAGATATGAACTAAATGGTTTACATCATGTCCATCTACAGGACCGAAATATCTTAGCTTCAAAGATTCAAACAGATTACTTTGGTTCATTAAAAGAGACTTAAGGCTTGTCTCTATGTTCGAAGCTATCTCCCTTGCATTTGGTCCAAATTTGCTAATCTTACCCAGCACTTTCCATATATCATCTCTCATTTTATTGTATGTATGAGATGTTGTGATATCTGTAAGGTAGTCCTTCAAAGCTCCAACATTCGGATCAATTGACATGCAGTTATCATTAAGAATTATAAGGATGTTTGAGTTGGAAAATCCTGCATGATTCATAGCTTCAAACGCTAGACCACCAGTCATTGCTCCATCCCCGATAACTGCTATATGCTGTTTATTACTTTCCTGGTATTCATTAGCAACTGCCATCCCCAAAGCAGCTGAAATGGATGTAGAAGAATGTCCTACACCAAAGGCATCATACTCACTTTCCTTTCTCTTGGGAAATCCGGATAAACCTTCGTAAGTCCTGTTTGTATGGAATTCGTTTTTTCTGCCAGTTAATATCTTATGCCCATAAGCCTGATGACCTACATCCCAGACCAGTTGGTCGTGGGGAGTATTGAATACATAATGTAAAGCAACCGTCAATTCTACCACTCCTAAACTAGCCCCAAAATGCCCTCCGTATACTGATACATTATCTATGATGAAATCTCTCAGCTCTGCACACATTTCTATAAGCTGAGTCTCGTCTAATTTTTTCAAATCCTCTGGCGAATCAATTTTGGAGAGTAGTTTTCCTGGCTTTATAAGCATCTTGTTGGTATTTTTAGGGATGTCATAAGAACGAATTTGATACCCGATTGTTTAACCAAATAAAAATCTAGTCTGCAAAAATATGCTAATTTAATTCTTTGATTACCATATTTGTAGATTAATTGACTTAATCAAGTTGTCTGAAGTTACACATAGTGAGAAATTTGAGATTAAACTGCCTTTGTTTGAAGGGCCGTTTGATTTATTGCTTTTTTTCATTGAAAGAGATGAACTTGATATTTACGATATCCCTATATCTAAAATCACGAACGATTTTCTTGAATATTTAAAACATCTCGAAAAATTAAATGTCGAAATCGCAAGTGAATTCATATTAGTTGCAGCGACATTAATGAAAATCAAGTCAAAAATGTTACTGCCAAGACCTGTATTGGATGAAGAGGGGAATGAAATCGATCCGCGTGAAGAACTCGTAAAACACTTACTCGAGTATAAGAAATATAAATCCGTAATAGCTGAACTTTCAACTCTTGAAACAGAACGCCTTAGTAAAGAAAAAAGAGGAAATCTATATAAAGAAATAAGGAGCCTTTCAGCAACAGTAAATGTAGAAACTGAACTACAGGATCTGGATCTTTATAAAATGATGCGAGCATATGAAAAAGTTATCAAGAGATATGAGGCTGAACAAAATAAACCTGTTCATCAGGTAATACAATTTCCATATACAATTGATAATCAAAAAAATTACCTAATAAAAAAACTGCTGAGCAGTAAAGATAACCGGGTTGCATTTACTGATATTGTAACTGAAAAACCGGAAAAAATATATGTGATTTTCAGCTTTCTTGCCATATTGGAATTACTTCAGCTAAATAAAATCACAATGACCATTGGAGAAGGGTTCAATAACTTTTGGATCGAACCTGTTTTATAAAAAAAGCCCCAGCTTATTCAGTGGGGCTCATTAAGACTTTACACTTCAGTTTTATACTCTTTCG
>CAYTFO010000020.1:8858-27630 GCA_964437135.1 uncultured Roseivirgaceae bacterium
GCGAATTGAGAAAAGAAAAATGATGCTTCTATTTGAGCGTTTTCATCACTATCTGATCCGTGGATAGCATTTGCCTCAATCGATTTTGCAAAAAGCTTTCTGATTGTTCCATCTTCTGCTTTTGATGGATCAGTAGCCCCAATTAATTTTCTGAAATCCTCAACTGCATTTTCTTTTTCCAGTACCATTGCTATGATCGGGCCTGAAGACATGTAAGAAATTAAGTCACCATAAAATGGTCTTTCTTTATGTACTTCATAAAATTTACCTGCAAGATCCTGCGAAAGTCTAGTCAGTTTTGCAGCTTTTAAATTAAACCCTGCCTCTTCAATCATTTTAATAATTGCACCGGAATTTCCCGCCGAAAAAGCATCCGGCTTAATCATTGTAAATGTTAAATTACTTGCCATTTTTAGTTTTTTTTCTTTTTGATTTAAAATTGGCTGCAAAAATAACATTTTAATTAGACACTAGCTGTTAAGTTAATATTTTGTAATTATTGGATTTATTATGAGTTTTGCAGCTTCATAAAAGCCTAAGAGCGGCTAATCAATGAATTCGATCAAAGAATTTTTAAATCAATTAGATAAATCAAGAAGAATAACTATCACAACGCACCCAAATCCGGATGCGGATGCATTAGGTTCTTCCTTGGGTTTGGCTCATTATCTCAACAATAAGGGCCACCAAACAACTATTATTACCCCTACTGATTTTCCTGATTTTTTGGAGTGGATGCCAGGTTCTGAAAATGTGATCTGCTTCAGTGAAGAAACAAAAGACCTGTGCGTTGATCATTTTTTAAATTGTGAAATATTGTTCTGCCTTGATTTTTCCAGTCTGAATAGACTGAAAGATCTGGAACAGCCCCTTTTAGATTCAAAAGCAACTAAGGTTTTGATAGATCATCACCTGGATCCTGAAAATTTTGCTGATTATGCATTGTGGGATACTAAAGCTGCTGCAACAGCAGAACTTATTTTTGATCTCATTGAAATGGATAATAGCAAAGAAGAGATAACTCCTGATATTGCTAATTGTCTCTATGCGGGCATAATGACGGATACGGGTTCATTTAAACACCCGTCAACTACTGCAAAAGTTCATAGAATTGTTGCTGAACTAATCGACTTAGGTGCCGATGTAAATTATGTAAGCAAAAGTATTTATGATACTAATTCACTCAACAGAATTAGATTCCTTGGTTTTGTTTTACTTGAAAGGCTTATCATTCATAGTGACCTGCAAATTGCATACATGGTCATAAAAGCAGATGACTTCAAAAAATTCAATATTAAAAACAGCGACACAGAAGGATTAGTCAATTATGCGTTGTCAATAAAGGGTATCATAATGGCCACAATTATTATCGAACGTAGTGATGAGATCAAACTTTCATTTCGATCTGTAAATGGATATGCTGTTAATACATTTGCCAACAAACATTTTTCAGGTGGCGGGCATCAAAATGCCTCAGGTGGTTCTTCTAAACTTAATCTTGAAGAGACTATCGCGAAATATGAATCTTTAATTTTGGACTTTAGAGAAAAATACAAAGTAGCATGAGGTATTTTCTATTTGTTTTATCCATTGCATTTATTATTGGGTGTGATAGTGATGGAGATGAAAACACTACAGAATCAGGTATCAATATTACCTATTTTAAAAAAGGAAATAAGGAGCTTGAAGAAGGTAAATTATTACTTATCAATACCCGTTATGAAACAGAAGACGGTTATCCTATTTTACAAAGCAAACCAATGGAACCAATGGCCATGCTTTATGATGATGAATCGGTAGAGGAAGCCGGTTTAGTAAAAGAAGTAATTGACAAATTGAAAGTTGGAGATAGCGTCTATTTTGAAATACCAGCTAAAAATCTTTTTGAAGTAACCTTTGATCTTGAAGTTCCTGACAGTATAAACAGCGAAAGTAATTTGAAATTCTATTTTGGAATTGAAGCTCAGGTAGAACAAAATGGATATCTGGAATACATTTATCACAAAAGACTTAAAGCTGAAAAAAAATACTTTGAAAAAGAAGAAAATTATCTGGCGCAGTACTTAAAGGATACAGTAGCCAATGTTGTTGAAACTAAAGAAGGATTGTATTATACAATTATTGAAGAAGGAAACGGAAGTAAGATTGAAAAGGGGGATTCTGTGGTTGCCAAATATTCAGGAAAGATCCTTGAAGGAGGTCAATTTGATTCTGGTGTTTACCCTTTTAAAGTTGGTGAAGGAGAAGTAATAAAGGGTTGGGATATTGGTTTTACTTATCTTTCTGAAAAAAGTAAAGCAGTTTTATACATTCCAAGTAGATTAGGGTATGGTAGTTCAGGAAATGGTTCAATAATTTTGCCTTTTACTACGTTGGTATTTGAGGTTGAAGTGTTAAATGTAAAAAAAGCAGAAAAGTGAAAATAAAAATAGTAATCATTCATGTTTTAGCTTTTCTATTCTCCTGCACACCCATAGAGTTGGTAGAACCACCAGATTTGGAGGAGCAAAGAAGGATAGATATTGATTTGATCAATGAGTACCTGATGGAGAATGAAATAACTGAGTATGATACTACAGAAAGTGGTGCAAGATACTTTTTTGATTCATTAGGTTCTGGAGAAGTTGTTGTTCAAAATGACCTGATAGAGGTTGACTATATTGCCAGCAATCTTGACGGAGTGATCACAAATACTTCATTTAAGGATATTGCTGATACGGTTCCCTCAGTACCTCAAAATCAGGAATTTGGTCCTAGACCAATGACTTACACAAGAAGTGGCTGGACATTCCGATTTGTTACTTTTATCAACGAACTACAGGGAGATGCCCTGGCTGAGGCAATAAGCGAAGCTTATGAAAATGCTCCTGTAGGTACAAAAATTACTGTTTTATTGCCCTCTGATCAGGCTTTTGGAGCACAATCTACGGTTTGGGTTAAAGAGTATTCTGTTTTAATTTACGAAGTAATACTGACCGGAAAAATTTAGATGGAGCTCTATTTTGCCACTCAAAATGATAACAAAATAAAAGAAATTGCCAGGATGATGCCTGGTTCCATCCATTTAAGAGGGCTCTCTGATTTAAATTTTTCCGAAGAAATTCCGGAAACTCAAAAGACTATAGCTGGAAACTCCTATCAAAAGGCAGAATTTATATTTAAAAAATTCGGTGTTTCAGTTTTTGCTGATGACACAGGACTGGAAGTGGATGCATTGAATAATGAACCTGGAGTGCTGAGCGCGAGATATGCTGGTCCGCAAAAATCCAGTGAAGATAACATTCAATTACTTCTTAAAAACCTAAGTGGCCAGGAGAATAGAAAGGCAAGGTTTGTAACAGTTATCTCATTTATTGATAAAACCGGTGAAATTGAATACTTCAAAGGTCAAGTCTCGGGTATAATCACAGAAAGTCTGAGTGGAAATAAAGGTTTTGGGTATGATCCGGTTTTCAGGCCAGATGGTTATGATATAACATTTGCAGAAATGTCTCTCGCTGAAAAAAATAAGATTTCACATCGGGGAATTGCTTTTAGAAAGTTTATAGAAAACCTATCAAATCGAGATGAAGAATAGGCTTGTCATCGGAATTACAGGTGGGAGTGGTTCAGGTAAAACACATTTTCTAAAAAAATTACTGGAAAGCTTTCCGGAAGAAACCATGACTTTGTTTTCAATGGATAACTATTACAAACCCATTGAAGAACAAAAGCTGGATGAAAATTGTATTGAAAACTTTGATATTCCCGAAGCGCTGGACAGGGAACGTATTTACGGAGATTTAATAAAACTAAAAGAGGGTGAAACTCTTGTCATTGACGAATACAACTTCAACCATTTTGATAAAGTACCCGATAAAATCACTATTAAGTCAAGTCCAATAATCATAGTTGAGGGAATATTTACTTTTTACTACGAAGAAATTTGTAATCTGCTTGATCTTAAAGTCTTTATAGATACTCCTGATTATCTAATGCTTAAAAGACGGATAACCAGAGACGCACAGGAAAGAGGATATGATTTGGATGATGTGCTGTACAGGTTCGAATACCACGTAACCCCTGCTTATAGAAAATACATAAAACCTCTGAAATACGAAGCAGATCTAATAGTCCCAAACCATACTAATTTTGATGCCGCACTCAAAGTAATCTCCAGCTACTTGAGAGAATATACTCAAAAATAGCTTTTGTATTTTAAGTCTTTGATTACATTTGCGTTCCTTAATGAGAATTGAATTGAACATATCAAAGAAAAAAGTAACTACTGTATTGGTTTTCATATGGTTAGCCTTGAGTATAGTAAATGCTCTTACTCAGCCGGGATATGTTTTGCAGGATTCTGAGGATTTAACAGAAGAAAGCACAAATTCAACAGAACAATCAATCGTTCTTAAAGCACAGGAAGCTGTTCATTTTTCCTTCAATCTCAATCTTGAGTTTCAAAGTATTCTTGTTGATATCGTAGAGCAAGAAGATCTTGAAGATGAAAAAATACCTGCCACTTCTACATTCATTGACTCTCTTACCAAAAAAATTGGCATTCTATTTAAAAGAATTATTCTCAAAAACGCACCCTGAGAAATAGTTCTTTCACCGTTTTTTTTCTCACTAATTACTTATTAAACAAACTAAATTTTATTTCATAACATGAAAAATAAAGGATTTATAGTCTTCTTGACTATTCTAATTTCTTTGCTTTGTATTTACTATTTGTCTTTCACATTTGTAGCAAATAGTATTCAGCAAAAAGCAACAAGCGCTTCTGAGACTGAATCAGGGGCTATCAATTTCCAGGAAAAGCAACGTTATCTTGACTCAATCTGGAATGAGCCAGTGTACAATGTCCTGGGACTTGAATACACATATAAAGATATCAAAGAAACTGAGCTTAACCTTGGTCTGGATTTACAGGGAGGAATGCATGTTACTTTACAGGTGTCTCCTGTAGAGATTTTGAAAGGAATGAGTGCGGATAACCCGGATGCTGACTTCAATTCAGCTCTGGAAGAAGCAAGACTAGCAGTAAGAGGTACTCAGTTAAATTACGTTGATGAGTTCTACAGAATTTTTAAGGAAAAAGCTCCGGATAAATCATTGGCATTTGTTTTCTCAAATGCATCAAACAGAGGGAGAATTAGTCTAAACACTTCTGATGAAGAAATATTGGATATAATCAAAGGTGAAGTTGAAGGTGCAATAGACAGATCTTTTAATATCCTGAGGACAAGAATTGACAGATTTGGAACATCTCAACCAAATATTCAACGCTTACAGGGAACTGGTCTGATTCAGATCGAACTTCCGGGAGTTGATAATCCTCAAAGAGTAAGAAACCTATTGCAGGGAGTAGCAAAACTTGAGTTCTGGGAGGTATATGAATTGAACGAGATAAGTGGAATACTTCAGGCAATGAATGACGCAGCAGTATCAGTAATGAAGGATGAGCTTTCGGATCAGGATATGACTGAGGGCCAACAGCAAGTGATTGATGACCTTTCTAATCTGCTTACTTCCGAGGATGATTCTACAGGTATGGCTACAGAAGGTGATTCTACAGTCAATGATACTACTGCAGCAAGAGAAAGCAATGCACTGGATTCGTTAGTAAATACGAAAGTTTCACCGCTGTTTGAATTGATAAAGTCTCAATTTGGATTGGTATATGATATCAAGGATACAGCTAAGGTGAATAGAATGCTTCAACTTGAAGAAGTTCAGGCTGTGATACCTTCAACTGTAAAATTCCTTTGGTTAGTAAAGCCAATGCAAACACAGGATGAACTAAACCAGGATGAATTACTTGAACTCCACCCTATTAAAGTTTCCAGAACAGGCAAAGCTCCTTTAACAGGTGAAGTAATCGTTGATGCGCGTCAGGACCTGGACGAAAGAGCAAGACCCGCAGTTTCTATGCAAATGAATGCTCAGGGTGCTAAGACATGGAAAAGATTGACTGCTGCGAACGTGGGAAGAAGGATTGCTATTGTTCTTGATAATTTTGTGTATTCTGCACCGGTAGTTCAAGGTGAAATACCAAACGGCAACTCCTCAATTTCTGGTAATTTCACCATTGAAGAGGCTCAGGATCTGGCCAATATTCTAAAAGCTGGTGCTTTACCTGCACCAACCACAATAGTTGAGGATGTTGTAATTGGCCCTACCCTGGGTAAAGTTGCACAAAGACAGGGTATCACTTCAATTGTGGCAGGACTTATAATCGTGCTTTTGTTCATGGTAGCCTACTATGCTAAAGGCGGACTAGTTGCAAATGTTGCGCTATTCTTCAACGTATTCTTTATTTTGGGAATTCTTGCGCAATTGAGTGCTGCACTTACTCTTCCAGGTATTGCCGGAATTGTGTTGACTATTGGTATGTCAATAGATGCCAACGTGCTGATATTTGAAAGAATAAAAGAAGAATTGAGAAATGGAGCCGGACTTAAGGCAGCTATAGGCGCGGGTTACAAGAAAGCTTACTCTTCGATCATAGATGCAAACATTACCACATTGATTACGGGTATTATTCTTTATACACTCGGTCAGGGACCTGTTAAAGGATTTGCTATCACGTTGATTATTGGTATTATTTGTTCATTCTTCAGTGCTGTATTCATTACGAGAGTAATTGTAGAAGCGATGTCGAAAAAAGGAGATTCATCAAAAATTTCATTTGCTACAGGCTTCTCAAAGAATGCTTTATCTCAACTGAGTGTGCAATTCCTGGATAAAAGAAAAATCGCATACCTATTCAGTGCTACTTTTATAGCTATCGGAATTGTAGCGCTAATTATTAAAGGTTTAACACTTGGTGTTGATTTTAAAGGAGGAAGATCATATGTTGTAGAATTTAATCAACCTATGACTCCATCTAAAATTGTAGTTCCGCTTTCAGAGTACTTTGACAATAAAGGAACTGAAATCAAAACCTTTGGTGCAGATAACAGACTTAAAATTACTACGAGTTACTTGATTGATGATGAATCAGATGAAGCTGATATTACTGTTCGTAAAGCTTTAATTGAAGGTCTGAAGGGTGTAACTGGATTTGATTACACGGAGAATGATGAAATTTCTGAAGGTCAATTCTTAATTGGAAGCTCTTCAAAAGTGACTGCTACTATCGCAGATGATATTAAAAACTCATCTTATCAATCTGCAATATTTGCCTTGATTTGTATATTCCTTTACATCCTGGTCAGATTTAGAAAATGGCAATTTGGATTAGGTGCTATAATTGCCTTATTCCATGATACTATGTTTGTAATTTCTGCTTTTGCTATTGCAAATTTACTAGGTATTAGCTTTGAAATTGATCAGGTCTTTGTTGCTGCTATTCTGACAATAATTGGTTACTCAATAAACGATACTGTGGTTGTTTTCGACAGAATCAGAGAAAACCTGGGAATAAAAGCAGGATCAGATATGAAAGCTGTCTTTAATGAGTCATTGAATAATACTATCAGTAGAACCTTGATAACTTCTGTTACAACTTTAATTGTGGTTCTCATACTTTTCATTTTCGGCGGAGCGGTATTAAAAGGATTTTCTTTCGCTCTTCTGGTTGGTATTGTAATAGGTACTTATTCATCAATTTTTATCGCAACACCTATTGCACTGGATCTAAGTCACAGAACAATGAAGGATAAATAAAAATTGTAAACTATCCAGAAAAGCCCCGGACCTGTTTTTGGTTCGGGGCTTTTTTCGTTTAATACCTCATTTTCTCGGTTTTATAGTTAAATTTAGGAAACTAAATAACTGATAGAATTGACTCAAAACCAGAAAAATATTTTAAGTTTTATCGGCTTGTGTCTAGGAATATGCTTAGTGTTTTATATTATGAATGCTGTATTTCATATTCCTGCTTATCCCGAAAACGTAGAACAAGATATATTCTCTGAAGTTGAACCAGAGGAAGATAATCGAGCAGAAGAGACAAATGAATCATATGATAAGAATCAAGAATCATATGCTGTTGAAGGATCCGAATCAAAAGAATCAGAAACCTTAGATTCTGAAACAGAACAAACGGTAGCAGAAACAATCAAAGACGAAGAGATCCAATCGGAACAGGAACCACAGGAAAAAGAGCAATCAGTTACTCAAATTGAGTCTCAACAGGAATTTACTGAGTTTGATGATAATATAACTTTCAGTGCAAGTTTGCCAGAGAATGCACTATCAAATAGTGAATATTTCAGTCAATTGCTGAAAGATTATAAATTGGAATTAAAGGAGAAAATTCCGGAAAATAAAAACAGGCAAGATATTATCATTAGATATTATCATCATGAGCAGGATGGTGATAAAGCGATTGCTTTAAGAAATCTTGGTTTTTATTTACATGAAAGACCAGTTGATGATGCTTTTGCGCCTTATCCTTCCAATACGCTTTATTATGGGGATTCTGTTTCTGACAGGGACATTCAAATAGTTGCTTACAGTTTGATATCAAATGAAATAGAGATCAAAAGCATACAGCAAAGCAGGTTTCATGATTCTTGGAAAGCAAATGCAATTGAAATTGGAGCAGATACATCTATTGTAAATAAAGCTAATCTGACACTTGATCAAATCAGAGCTTTTAGAAAATAATGATGTTAAAAAAAGCAAATTTCTAAATCTTGAGGCAATAATTGGGCATTTTTGCATTGAATGAAATATTTGATAGTTTTTTTTCTGTTTGTTTCTCTCTATCAATCTTTTGGTCAAAATATTCAAAAAGGTAAACTGATCGAAATCGATTCTGAGGTTCCGGTTCCTTTTGCTCACATTCAAAACCTGACTCAAAATAAAGGAACAATAAGTAACCGTGACGGTCTTTTTAAATTGCCTATTAATCTTGGTGATTCTTTATGGATAAGTGCAGTAGGATATAAAGAAAAAGGTGTCATTATTCAGAAAGAATGGTTTCATTTAGAAATCATAGTTATCCAAATGAAATCTGATACACTTGAATTAAATCCTGTAGTGGTAAATGAACTACCGACGGAATCAGCATTCAAAAAGAAGGTAATGGAAACTGAAATAGCTGATAGTTCATTTGTGATATTTGGGATACCTGAAGAGGTAATTCCTGCCCCAGACCCTACAAATGAATATGCAGCACCAAGAATTACAGCAGGTTCACCCTTCGGAATGATCTACAGAGGTCTCAGCAAAAAAGAAAAAGAAAAGAAGAAAATGCAGGAGATTATGGAGAACACTCAATCTCAAAGAGCCCTAAGAGAAAAATTTAACCGAAAGCTGGTTCAGGAACTTACATTGCTGGAAGGTGACAGGCTAACTGATTTCATGGTCTATTGTGATTTCAGTGAAGATTTCTTGCTTAATAGCACTGAATATCAAATAGCTGAAGCAATCATTGAAAAGCTTGAAGACTTTAAAAAGACACTCAAAAGCTGATTTACAAAACTATTTGGCACCAATCCGATTTCTTATACTATGACGAAGCAAATACTTTATTTATTTGATCCATTGTGTGGATGGTGCTATGGATTTAGTGATACTATTTTGAAATTTTGGGACAAGTATAGGTATCAATATGAGTTTGTCCCTATTCCTGGTGGCATGGTCATAGACGACAGAGTTCAGCCTATAAGCGCTATAGAAGAATACATTTCCGGGGCACTGGAAAATCTGGAAGCAAAAACAGGCTGCGTATTTGGGGATGCATATAAAAATGGTCTTCTGAAATCAAAAGACACAATAATGGACTCAGAAAAACCATCCAGAGCTTTGATCACCTTCAGAACTTTCAATGCAGATATGTCTATGCAATATGCAAGGGAACTTCAAAAATCCCATTATTATGATGGCAGAGATTATAATGACGATGAACTATATAAAGAGCTTGCTGAAAAATTCGGGATTGCTCCTGTTCCGTTTATGAAAAGGTTTGAAGAAGAAAAGATGAAACAGCATGTTCAGCAGGAATTTGCCTGGGTAAAAGAATCTGGAGTACAGGGGTTTCCAACAGTTGTACTTAGAAACGATTCAAAATATTATCTCCTATCGAACGGATATGTACCATTAGAGGAATTAGAGATTACGTTAGAAAAAGCAGATAAAAAAATTTAACATTAATCCCTTAAAATCAGTAAATTTTCATGATAAAAAATCGTTATGGAATTTACAGTTGAGGAAACTTTCAATGTAAGTGCAGAAAAATTGTACAATGCATGGCTGGATCCGGATGAACATTCTGATATGACCGGCGGAGAAGCGTTAATTACCGAAGACGTTGATGATAAATTCACTGCATGGGACGGTTACATCTGGGGTACAAATCTTGAATTCCAAAAGAATGAATACATCAAGCAGACCTGGATGACTTCTGATTTTGAAGAAGATCAGGACTACTCAACAGTAGAAATATTCTTCAAAGAGATAGAAGATGGAACAAAAGTGATTATTAAACATTCAAACCTTAATGAAAATGATGATCACTATAAGCAGGGCTGGATTGACAATTATTTTGTTCCGATGAAAAAGTATTTCAAAGAATAACTTACTATTTCTAGCTCATAACGTGAATAATTCTGTTATAAATAGATATTTTTTAGAATGATGTTCTCTAATTTTGACGGAAAGTGGCGAATTGATGGCAAGGAGGTATCTGTTTTCATTATTATTTAGTGCATTTTCATTATCAATATTTGGTCAGTTTACTGATGTAATTGAGGAATCTGGTCTCAATCATCATCATCAAACATCCATACTAATAGGAGGAGGTGCAGCTTTTTTTGATTACAATAATGATGGCTGGCTTGATTTATATCTAAGTGGAGGACAGGAAGGAGATAAACTTTTTCAAAATGACAGTAAAGGGTCCTTTATAGATGTTTCCCAAGGCTCTAATATCACTTTTTTCACGGAAAACTCTTACACTTTCGGAGTTGCTTATGGAGACATCAATAACGATGGATGCCAGGATCTTTTTCTTTATACGTACGAACGAAGTGTTAAAAACAAACTCCTCCTCAACAATTGTGAGGGAAGGTTTATAGAAATTACAACTCCAGCAAATCTAGTTGAGTCCAGTAGTTCATCAGGTGCCGCATTCATAGATTTCGATAATGACAGCTTTCTCGACCTTTATGTGGTTAATTACATTGATGAGTTTATTTTCATTGCCGATGAGAATGGGGTCATTGTGGATATGGAAAGATATTGTTTCCCTAACTTTTTTTACAGAAACAATGGTAATCTAACCTTTACAGAAGTATCGGATTCTTACAGCCTGAATGATGCAGGTTGTGGACTGGCAGTACTTCCCACAGATTATGACCTCGATGGTGATCAGGACCTGTATCTCGCAAATGATCATGGGCAATTTGTGTATCCAAATGTAGTATTCAGAAATGCCAATAAAACCTTGTTCCCACTGTATGATAACGGTATGGATATTGGCATTTATGCAATGGGTATAGGCTCCGGAGACTTTGATGAGGATGGTGATTTTGATTATTATATCACAAATATTGGTAATAATGCACTTCTAAGAAACAACAGAGGGAGGTTTGAAAGAATAGATAGTGCTATGGGTGTCTCTAATGGAAGATACGAAAACGGCAATTATACAACAGGTTGGGGTGCGAATTTTTTCGATTATGACAATGATACAGATTTGGATCTGTTTGTTTCTAACGGTTACATTGAGGCGGGCTATCTGGATATTTTTACTTCCTTAAGTGATACAAACAAATTCTATGAAAGTGTGAATGGAGAATTCATCGATAGGTCTGTTGATTTCAATATGAATAATCCTGCGATCAATAGAGGGTCAATCACAGGAGATTATGACAATGATGGTGATCTTGATCTATTTGTTGTTTCCATAGGTGATGGCACCTATAAGAGCAATCTTTACCGAAATGATAATTCAAATGGTATTAATTTCCTCAAACTGAAATTAGAAGGCACTGTCTCTAATAGAAACGCATTTGGTAGTGTGGTCAGAGTATATTCTGAGGGAAGAATGTTTATCCGTGAACTTTCTTCCGGGGGATCACATGCCTCTCAGGGTACTGATATTTTACATTATGGACTTGGATCGAACACCAAAATAGACAGTGTAGTAATCACCTGGCCAAATGGAGAATCACAAATGTATCCTGATATTCCAGAAAATGAATTGATCTATTTTCTTCAGGGAGAGACTTCTTACGAAATTCTGGGATGTACTAATCCCGACAATGCAAGGTATAACCCCAACGCAACGAAAGATTATGGTTGTGAGTATGAAGTAGTATTTGGATGTACTGTACGGAGTAGTCTCAGCTACAATCCAAGAGCGAATGCAATAGATAATAGTTGTAATAATCTTACTATTCCGCTTTCAGTTGACAATGAAACAACTGTTTTTAAAGCGTATCCTAATCCAACTTCAGGTTTATTCACGGTTTTAAGCAGAGAGCAATCCATTTCAAAAATTATTGTGTACAACCTCGGAGGACAAAAAATTATTTCAGATTCGTTCAGAAATGAAATTGAGATTGATCTTACCTCCTATCCTACCGGAATTTATCTTATTGAATTAATCTCAGACAATCATAGAGAAAAGATCAAAGTTTTAGTCCAGTGAAAAAAGTCTCATTAATCTGTGTTTTTTTGAGTCTTTTTGGTTGGGCTCATGGTCAGCTAAGAGATGTATCTAAATCCCGAGGTATCGATCATACTGTTTCTTCTGCTCTCTTTATTGGAGGAGGTGTTTGCTGGTTTGATTATAATAATGATGGATGGGATGATCTTTATGCAACAGGTGGAGAAGAAGGAGATTTACTATTTCACAATACCGGAAAGGATTTTAAGAATGTTTCTTCATTTAGCAGGGTAAAGTTTTTCACAGATAGAAGATATACTACCTCAAGTATAGCCGGTGACATTAATAATGATGGTTGTGAGGACTTGTTTATTACGACAATGGACCTGGGGCCCAATATACTTTTATTAAATACCTGTGATGGAAAATTTCTGGATATAACTTCAGAATATGGCCTGGATGACGATATCGCCAGGTCAACCGGAGCAACATTCTTTGACCTGGATCAGGATGGTGACCTGGATCTTTATGTGGTTAATTATGTTGACGAGTCGAGATATTTTTATGATAGCATGGGGCTTGTTATTGGCTTTGATCATACCTATTATCAGGATATTTTATATGAAAATATCGACGGAATCCGATTTGAAAAAATTGAAATAGAGGCGCCGACTGGAACAGGTCTTGCAGTTACCTCTGCCGATTATGATGATGACGGAGACCAAGACATAATGACCATAAATGATTTTGGTGGGTGGATAATCCCTAACCGCCTTTTTGAAAATCAGGATGGTGAATTAGTGGATGTTTCTGAAAGTACAAGATTTGATATTGGGATTTTTGGTATGGGAATAGCAGCAGGGGATCTGAATAATGATCTGAAAACAGATTTTTATATCACCAATATAGGTCAAAACCATCTCCTTGTTTATGATAAGGATTCTGCGTTTTTTACAGATAGAACTTCCGAATTGAACCTGGAAAATACATTTACACCAGATGGAGAATTTACGACTGGCTGGGGAACCTGTTTTTTCGACCTTGAGAATGACGGTGATTTGGATCTATATGTTTCCAATGGATTTATCCCGGTTGCTGATTTTATAAAAAACAGTTTATATGATCCCAATAAATTGTACCGAAATGACGGAAATGATTTTATTGATATTACCGATGAGTTTGAAGTTGGTAAAACTTCATTGAATCGTGCTGCTGCAGTATCCGACTTTGACCAGGATGGAGATCAGGATTTGTTCATATCAACATTATTTCACACCAGCGATCCCGATGCAAGTTCATATTTATATCTGAATGAAGAAGCGAACGGCAATTTTTTGCAATTCAAACTGAAGGGGGATAATTCAAATTTCAATGCTTTTGGAAGTAAAGTCTTTGTTTATGCTGGCAATGAGGCCCAGGTCAGGGAACTCTCTTCGGGAGGATCTCATGGGTCTCAGCACAGTCAGATTATTCATTTTGGTATAGGTGAAAAAGGAAGAGCAGACTCAGTTGTCGTGAAATGGCCTTCAGGTAAAAAATCAAGACATACAAATTTAAAAGCTAATAAGCGCTATTATCTAACTGAAAATAGTGAAAATGTGGAGATTATGGGATGCATGGATCCGGATAACGAATTTTATAATGCAGAAGCTACTGTAAGTTTTAACTGCTACGAAGACATAGAGGGATGTACTGATCCATTTGCCTTAAATTATGATCCTGAAGCTATTTTAGATAATGGTAACTGTAGATACGAGGCTGTATTATCTACTCTCAATTCTGACAAGGAATTGGTAGTATTTCCAACTATTTCCTCTTCTAATGTTACTATTCATAACAAGCTCAATTCAAAAATTGGAACAATATTTGTAAAAGACATGTCCGGAAGTTTGATTTTTTCAGCTTCAAATACCGCAAGTACTTTAATTCTGGATATAAATAGCTGGTCATCCGGACTGTATTTATTAGATATACTAAAACCTGATGGAGAAAGGTTTTCAAGTGTATTTATAAAAAATTAGTTTTGCAATTTTGGCATAAAGAGGTATGAGGAAGTTAGTATTTTCAATTGTATTTTTTAGTCTATCATTTTCAGTTTTTTCACAAGAACATTCTATAGCAAGAGTATGGAATGAGGTATTGCTACAAGCTATACGTGATGATCTTGCAAGACCAACCGTGCATGCAAGAAACTTATTTCATTCTTCAGTTGCAATGTATGATATCTGGTCAGTATTTGATCCGGTAGCAGAACCTGTATTTTTAGGAAAAGATATTGATGGATATAGCTTTGATTTTGATGGTTTTGAAACTAATGTAAATGTAGAAGACGCAAGAGCTGAGGCAATCAGCTTTGCCATGTACAGGTTGTTATCTCATAGATTTCAGTTCTCTCCCGGGGCTTTTACATCTTTAAACAGGTTTGATTCTTTAATGGATGCCTTAGGATATGACAGATCAAATGTTGAACTTAATTACAGGGAAGGTGATCCCGCTGCATTAGGTAACTACATAGCTTTGAGAATCATTCAATTCGGAAATCAGGATGGTTCCAATGAGTCTAACAATTATTCTAATTCAACCTATGATCCTATAAATGAGGCTTTATCACCCACAGACCCGGGAAATCCAAATCAAACTGACCCAAACAGATGGCAGCCATTATCATTGGATGACTTCATCGATCAATCAGGGAATCCAATCCCAAGTCAGGTACAACCGTTTTTAGGAGCTGAATGGGGAAGTGTAGTTCCTTTTGCTTTAAGTGAAGAGGATAAAGTTGTTTATGACAGAGATGGTAATGAATTTGTGGTATATAATGATCCTGGTGATCCGGTCTACCTGGGAGAGAACTCTCCTACCCACGAAGAATTTATTTGGGGGTTTGCATTAGTTGCAGTTTGGTCCAATCATCTGAATGAGGATGATGGCGTACTTTGGGATATATCACCAGCATCCATCGGAAATAACCCCGAACTTCCAACCAATTTTGAAGACTACAGAGAGTTCTATGACTTAATTGAAGGCGGGGACCAAAGCAGAGGCTGGGATGTTAATCCAGCAACCGGACTTCCTTATGAAGAGCAACTGGTTCCAAGGGGGGATTACGCAAGAGTTCTGGCAGAGTTCTGGGCAGATGGACCGGATTCTGAAACACCTCCAGGCCACTGGTATACAGTATTAAACTATGTCTCTGATCACCCAATGCTTGAAAAAAGGTATCAGGGTGAAGGACCTTTATTGGATGACCTGGAATGGGATGTGAAAGCATATGTTGCTTTGGGAGGGGCTATTCATGATGCCGCAATCAGTGCATGGGGAGTAAAAGGATATTATGATTATACCAGACCTATCTCAGCAATTCGTTACATGGCAGATCGTGGTCAGAGTTCTGATCCAAACTTACCAAGTTACGATCCTGATGGAATTATATTGGTTGATGGAATTATTGAAGTGGTTTTGGAAGGAGATAGCCTTGCAGGACCCAACAATGAGAATGTAGGAAAAATAAAGATTAATGGCTGGAGAGGTCCTGATTATATTGGGGATCCTGAAACCGAATTCGCAGGAGTTGGGTGGATTCTTGCTGAAAACTGGTGGCCATATCAAAGACCAACATTTGTTACACCACCATTTGCAGGATATGTATCCGGTCACTCCACTTTTTCAAGAGCTGCTGCAGAAGTATTGACCTTGTTTACCGGAGACGAGTTTTTCCCGGGTGGAATGGGTGAATTTGTGGCTAAAAAGAATGAATTTCTTGTTTTCGAAGAAGGTCCGACTGTAGATGTTGTTTTGCAATGGGCTACCTATAGAGATGCTTCTGATCAAACCAGTCTTTCAAGGATTTGGGGTGGTATCCATCCTCCTGTAGATGATATTCCCGGAAGACTTATCGGAATAAAGGTAGGTGTAGATGCATTTCTTTATGCTGACAAGCATTTTAATGGAAGGATATCAGGCACTAAAAAACTGACTGTATCCAACGATATCAAGATCTATCCAAACCCTGCTTTTAAGGAAACATCCATTAATGTGAAATGGGACCACAAAGATGGAAGATACGAGTACCAGATCTACAATATTCATGGCAAATTGATGAAAAAAGATATTGGAGAACTCAATTTTAATCAAATGAATATCCCGTTGGATAATCTTAAAACAGGTATTTACATTCTTAATATAAGAGGATCAAGAAATATCCACACGCAGAGGTTTTTGGTTGTTGATTGATTAAATACCAGTGAATAACTCGAATGATTCCAAATAATTTGGTATAAATGAATTCCAGTTTTTTCCTGACAAATAAGAGTTAAAGTCCTCGGCACTGTCTTTTTCTCCATGGACAATAAAAGTCATTTTAGGAGCCGAAGGGATGCCCTCCAGCCATTTCTCCAGCTCCAATCTATCGGCATGTGCAGATAATCCATGTATTTCTTCAATATTTGCCTTTATTGAAACTTCTTCACCAAAGATTTTAACTGATTTTTCTTTACTTATGATAGTTCTCCCTCGTGACCCTATGGCCTGATAACCAGTAAATAAAATGGTATCACTTTCTCTTCTAAGGCGATGATATAAATGATGTAGTATTCTACCTCCTGTCACCATACCAGACGCTGAAACAATGATCGCTCTGCTCTTTATATTATTTAGTGACCTTGAAGCTGTGGAAGAATTTATGTAATGAAAATTCGGATCATCAAAAATGTAATGAGGTTCTGTGTTATCCTCAAGTTTATGTTCCCTGGAGTACTGCTTATACAAATTTGTTACCGAAATAGCCATAGGACTATCAATGTAAACAGCCCTTTTCAAATTAGGATTTTTAGAAAAAATATGAGACAAATAATAAAGAATTAGCTGGGTCCTTCCTACTGAGAATGCTGGAATAATCAAACAACCATTTCTTTGATCGGAATTTTCAATAATAGCTTTTATTTGTTGCTCAATATTCCTTGTATCCAACGTCCGATTTCCATAAGTTGACTCAATTAATAGTATATCTGCAAAACCAATATTTTTTGGCGGGAAGTGTAATGGACTGTCATAGGGACCAATATCCCCACTAATTGCTATAATCTTCTGTTGGTGGCTACCTTTTAGCTTTAATTGAATGGAGGCTGCTCCCAAAATATGACCTGAATTTATAAAACTCGCACTTATCTTTTCATCAATATTGAATTCTTGTTCGAAGGAAAATGATTTGATCAAAGGAAATACTTTTTCTGTGTCATCAGATGTAAATAATGCCAGAGGATTCTTATGCTTGGAGTATCCTTTCTTTTTCGCAAAATCAGCTTCTTCTTCCTGAAGTTTAGCGGCATCTCTTAACATTATTTCCATTAAAGCAAATGTGGGCTCCGTGCAATAAATCGGTCCATTAAATCCTTCTTTGACAAGTTTTGGAAGATAACCTGTATGATCAATGTGAGCATGAGTAAGAATTACTGCATTAATTGAGGCTGTGTCCACAGGCAATGAATCCCAGTTTCTTAATCTTAGTTCCTTAATCCCCTGAAATAAACCACAATCAATGAGCAATTTAAAATCGTCAACTTCCAGCAAGAACTTTGAACCGGTTACGGAACCTGCACCACCCAGGAATTTGATGCGTACATTCATGTGTTTAAGTTAGTAATAACCCACTAAATATCCATCAGATTGATACTTATCATATTATTTGCCTTGAGAAACTATTAAAATCGTGTGTCTAAAAATGATGACAATGAATAGATACCAGAAATCTGCATTGATATTGACCAGAATATTTATTGGCTGGCATTTTCTATATGAAGGAATTATTAAAGCTTACAATCCATACTGGACTTCAAAAGGATATTTATTGAGTTCAACCGGTTTTATGAAAGGCTTTTTTCAATGGCTTGCTTCCGATTCACTTGTAGGAATAGTAGATAATCTGAATATCATTTTTCTGATGATTGTAGGTATTACATTACTGCTTGGGTTTGCAGAGAAAATTGGGTACATCTCAGGAATTGGCCTTCTTCTTTTATATTACTTATCTCACCCGGCATTCCCGGGATTAGAACAGGGTGTTACAGAAGGAAACTACTGGCTGATAAATAAAAATCTCATTGAAGCTGCAGCCCTGTTTGTTCTTCTACAATTTCCGAAATCACATATTTTTGGTTTGAATGTTTTCTTCAGTAAAAATCTAAAGGAGGTCAAAAATGAAAAATGAAAAAATATTCGGAAAGTGGT
>CAYTFO010000020.1:27640-32075 GCA_964437135.1 uncultured Roseivirgaceae bacterium
GGTCCAGAAGAGATGTGCTGAAAGGACTCGCAGGAGTACCCATAGTTGGAGGTGTTTGGTTTTCAGGTGTCAGTTCGACACGAAAGAAGATTGAAGAACGAAATGAAATATTATCGACACTTAATATACAGGCAACTCCACCTCCTGCTACCGGTCCTATGTCAGGTGATCCACTACGAGTAGGAATTGTTGGCTTTGGAGGTCGCGGGGAACACCTTTGCCGAAGTTTAGGCTATGCTACAGACGAGTGGCTACTGGCCATGAAGAAGTCTTCAGAAATCAACCCCAATGACTCTCGCTTAGCTGAGTTCCTGGATCAAGAAAATTTAAACATTAAGCTAACTGCAGTTTGTGATGTTTTTGATGTCAGAGCTGATCTTGCGATAAAGAGTTTTAATAAAAATGGTAATACCATCAGACGTTATCGAACTCATACTGAGATGATCGAAAGTGGTGATATTGATGCTATGGTAATCGCAACACCTGATCATTGGCATGGACCTATGTCTATCAATGCATTAGAGGCTGGCATTCATGTTTATGTAGAAAAACCAATGACGCATACAATCGAGGAGACCTACAAGTTAAAAGAAGCAGCTGAAAACTCCTCTGCAGTTTTTGTATTAGGCCATCAACATCGTCAAACTCAAAGCTTTCTAACAGCTCAGGATGTGATTGGTCAAAATGTTCTGGGACATGTTTCACTGGTACAGGCAAATACGAACAGAAATGATGATAATGGAGCCTGGCAATACTATATTCATCCAGATGCAAACCCAAATACTATCGACTGGAAACTGTTCCTTGGAAACGCTCCTTCAATCCCATTTAACTCGGAGCATTTTTTCAGATGGAGAAAATGGTGGTCGTATGGTTCCGGGCTTTCCGGAGACCTGATGACCCATGATTATGATCGGATAAACTGTGTGCTAAAAATGGGAATACCCCAGTCTGTAACTGCCTCAGGTGGAATATACACTCATCGTGATGGAAGAACTGTTCCGGATGTAATGCAGATTAATATGGAATATCCGGAATTTTCCACAGGATCAAGCCAGGAAAAAGGAAAAGAAAAAGGAATGTCACTGGTTTATAGTGCAACCCTTGGAAACCAATTTAACAGGGAGACATTATTGATGGGACATGATGCAACCATGTATTTGGGAAACAGACTTACGATCTATGCAGATGCTCGCTCAACACGATATCAGGAACTTCTTG
Source organism: uncultured Roseivirgaceae bacterium (assembly GCA_964437135.1). Lineage (GTDB taxonomy): Bacteria > Bacteroidota > Bacteroidia > Cytophagales > Cyclobacteriaceae > CAYTFO01. The sequence continues at coordinate 28,862 of CAYTFO010000020.1, forward strand.
TCGAAAATAAAATAAATCCTTCGGTTCCTATTTATCAATATGATCCTGCTGCAAACGGCACTGATGCAGTGACTTCAGCTACAGCCAAATATTTCGCTGATAAAGGGCTTCTCTGGACGTATAGGGACGGAAAGAGAGTAGATAGCACATTTTTACACCTTCGTGAATGGCTAAGCTGCATCAGAAATGGGGGTCAACCAAGCTGCGGAATACAGGAAGGTTTTGAAGAAGCAATAACTGCTCACATGGGAGGATTGTCATACAAACTTGGAAAACGGATTGACTGGGATCCTGTGAAACAAAAGATAATTCCTGTAGATGGATTTGATCTGGATGAAGTACTACTTCGCGAGGTGGAGAAAGTAAGTTAGTTTTTATTGCAGATCCGGTTTATAGGCTTTAAGAAAAAAGTTAATGAAATATCTGAAGTCAGTTTTATCCGTGATCATAGTTGCTGTCATTCCAATTGGTTTGATGATATGGTATCGAATTCATTAATCAAGTGGATTTGCAGCCGTGAACTTATTTTATATCCCATTGTATTAGGAGGTTCCGGCTTCTATTTTTACCGAAAAAGGAGGTTGATGCCACTAATTTATGCACATGTTCTCTACGATGGACTACAGGTAGGGATACTTCTACTAACCTATCCCGGGTAAATATTTCTCAAAAAAACCAACCTACGATTTATTCTCGCTGTACTTTTCAAAAGTAACTTTTGCTTTTGAATTGAATTCACTATCAAGGTAAAGCTCATCCCCAACTTCCAAAATAATACTTTTAATTGAATTAGAGTTGACATCATAATTGTTGACATCATCTCCTGATTTGACTCTGACCGAAAAGGTTTTGGTACCTACATTTTCAACTACTGCAATACACTTTTGTCCACTGTAAGGGTTTATTGCGCCGTCCTGACCGGGTCCTTTTCCGGTCATCAACATACTTTGATTAGGATCTAGCTTAAAAACCGATTCTTTTGATTTACAAGAAAAAGCCAGAATTGTAAATAACAATAAGTATTTAATCATGATTTTATGATATGGTTTTTTACTTAAATAGTTGGAAGATGATGAAGGAGAATGTCTAAAGTCTAATATGAAAACCTACTTTTTTGTACCGTTTAGGGTAAAAGAGCTTCCTGATCAAAAGTTAAATAATCTTCATTTCTTATCTTTAAGTAGATCAGTCAAATTTTTTAAGATGAAAATCAATTGGATCAATCACTTAATTGAATTTATTGTCGTGATTATAGGCATTCTTGTTGCTTTTGAATTGGACAGTATTTCAACAGAAAATGCTGAAAAAAGAATCCTTGAAATGCATCTAATTCAAATAAATGAGGAAACAGATTTCAATAAATCCAATGTAAAATCTGCTATTGATTATGGTGAAATCAATCTGAAAAACTCAGATTCTCTTCTTTCTTTGCTTACCCAAAATAAAAGATCATAGTTGAAAAAAATTAACCGACTTTCTCTGGAATTACTTAACCTCGGCACCGTGTACACCAGGAAGACTGCATATAATTCTTTAATTGAGTCAGGTGATATTCAATTGATTGAAGACTTTGAGTTGAAAAATAGAATTATCAAACTATATGAGTATTACAAGTGGGTAGATGGTTACGAACAGATTTCACTTGATAATTACAATAAAATATTTTATCCCTATCTGATAGATAATCTGGATTTAGTATCCGGTAGTATGCAAAGTGAAGAAGTATATTTTTCGAAAAAATTTAGAAATTCGGTCGCAACATACCGATACATATTAAAAAATAAAATAGATAAATATTACGATTGTCTAGCCGAAATAGATGAATTTTTAGAACAATAAGGAACCCCAAATACGTATAACCAATAGTATGGAGAAACTAAATCTCATTAAGTACTATTTGGTAGTATTCTCTTTCTTCAACTTCTATTCCTGTCAATCTCAGAAAGAAAACAAGTTGATCGGTGGCCCCTGTGAGGGATGTGAGGCTATTTTTGAATATTCCGAAAAGCTTGATAATACTGATACATTACCGAGATTTTTAGAAAATGAACCTAAGCTAATAGTTTCAGGAACAGTTTATAATTCCGATGGAGTAACACCTGCCGATGAGGTTATTTTATATGTCTATCATACCAACAGAGAAGGTGTTTATGAGACTAAGGGTGACGAAGAGGGCTGGGGAAAAAGACACGGATACATAAGAGGCTGGGTGAAAACCAAAGCAGACGGCAGCTATAAATTCTACACCTTTCGACCTGTTTCATACCCAAATCGATCAGAACCTGAACATATATATATTATTGTTAAAGAAGCAGATAAAAACGAGTACTATTTAAGTTCTTTTTTCTTTGAGGATGACCCACTTTTAACCAGCGAAGAAAGAGAAAAAGACCCCCAACGAGGGGGGTCTGGAATATGTAATCCTATAAAGAAAAATGTTATGCTCGAAATCAATAGAGATATAATTTTAGGTTTAAATATCCCCGATTACAAAGAATCATAACCTTTCTTTTTTCTCATAAAAACTCAATTAAAACCTGACATTTACACTTCCGTAAATATTTCTTCCCGGAGCAAATATTGAATCCTGTGTACCTCTTACAGACCGATTTAGGTGCTCGTAATAGTTCTTATCCAATAAATTATTAACCCCTAGTCTAAGACCTATATTCTCTATTACCTGATATGTAATTTTAGCATCAAGGAGTGCGAAAGAAGGAGTAACTGTTTCTCCAAACTCAGTTGACACTCTTTCCTGAGCAGCTACGTATCGGAAGGTTACTTCAGGTATCAATGTGCGATCCATAAACAATGCTCTTAATGTATATCTTAAGTCAAGAGGTGCAATTTCAGGAAGCGGTTCATCTCTTTCAAGGTCCTGAGCATAGGTATAAGCAATTCCAAATTGATGTTCAAGCTTTTCGTACATCCTTTGCGTCCAGTTAATTTCAAAACCTGTTGAAAATGCTTCATCAATATTTATATAAGTTCTTACACCGGGGCTCATAGGCAATCTGGGCGAGATATCAGGATCTATAATTGATGATATATAATCCTGAAGATACGATGCAAAGACATCAACATCAAGATTGGTATTTTCATGATTTATCGACCAGGATAAATCAATCTGGTTATTCTTCTCTGGCAATAAGTCTGGATTTCCAAGCATTTCATATGGATCCTGGCCAACAGGGAAAAAATTGATGAATCTCTC
>CAYTFO010000021.1:0-11381 GCA_964437135.1 uncultured Roseivirgaceae bacterium
ACCCCCTGAAAGCTGGGTAAATTCTTTAGTTTCTGAGGAAGTATCTATTTTAGGAAAATTTACCAGTAAATTTTCCTGATTAGTTCTTAGAAATTCCGCCCCAATGATATTGTTATCAAACTCTATATTGTGGCCTACAAGTACCTTCGATTTTTCAAGATCTTCTTTGAATTTATCCAGTACATCAGCCAGGTCTTCACCAACTTCTAATGCTCTTTCGGTAGAAATCCCATGAATTTTTTGGGCATTGAAGGGTATGGTAAAACCTTCAGGCTTGATAACATGGTTGCCCTTTGAAAGAAGTTGTCCGGTACTGCTATGAAGTTGCCATGCTATTTGAACAAGTCTGGGCCAATTATCCAGATCCTCCACCGGTGCATTTTTGTTATGCGGAAGACCGGTAGTTTCCGTATCAAAAATTAAATACATAGAAAAACTTGGTGGTTATTTGATCTAACAAAATAAAGAAATCTCACTCTAAAGACTAGGGTGAGATTACTTTTTTTAATTGAAATTTTTTCTGAGAATTAGAAAATAAAACGCAATATTTTAGCTACTCTTCCTTTAGTGAATTTACTGGGTTGGTCCTTGCAGCAGCGAATGACTGTACACTCATAGTAATCCACGCAATCAATATCGAAATGATCCCTGCAATCAGAAAAATCGATGGATTATTGATATTTATGCGATAAGCAAAATCATTAAGCCATTCACGCATAGCAAAGTAAGAAAGTGACACTCCGATAAGGAATGAAATAATAACAAGTTTTGTAAATTCTTTGCTCATTAATATCAAAATCTGTGTAATAGAGGCTCCAAGTACTTTTCTTATACCAATTTCCTTTGTTTTTTGTTCAGCTGTAAAAGCAGAAAGACCATATAAACCTAAGCACGCAATAAAAATAGCCAGACCCGCAAAAACTGAAAAAATATTTCCAATTCTTTGTTCATTTTCGTAGAGATTGTTAAACCTCTGATCTAAAAAGGAATACTCAAAAGGTTGACCGGGAGCAAACTCTTCCCATTTTGATTGAAGAAAACCAACTGTATTTTTAATGTTATCACCCTGAATTTTGAATGAGATATATGACCTGGATTCACCCAGAAAAAATACAAGAGGCTGGATGTTTTCCCTCATTGTTGAGAAATGAAAATCATCAACAATTCCAATCACTTTGTACACTTCACTTGTTGGCTTGTCTTGTGAGCCACCATACCGTGATAAATATTTACCAACAGGTTCTTCTCCTAGTGAAAAATGACTAACTGCTGCTTCATTAATAATTACAGCTGTACTATCTGAGGGAAAATCTCTTGATAAATTCCTTCCTTTACCAATATTCATTCCCAGAGTTTCAATGAAGTCATGGTCAATTCGGTAGTTATGTAATATATAGCTTTCACCCTGACCTGCATTTCTTCCAACAAACCATAGGCTATTATTATTTGTAGTCTTAACTGGTAAAAAACTGGATATTGTTCCTGAAAGCACCTTAGTATCACGTACTGCTTCAGTTTTAAAAGCTTCTAATCTATCTTTTAACAACCAGGCGTCATGTAACATAATGATATGGTCTTTATCATAGCCTAGTTTTTTATTTTGAATGAAATTTAGCTGATTAAAAACTATCATCGTTCCAATAAGCATTACAATTGAAACAGTAAATTGAAGTACTACAAGCACAGATCTTAGTCCCCCGCTTTTTACTCCCAGATTAAGTTTTCCTTTGAGAACTTCAACTGGTTTAAATCCGGAAAGATAGAATGCAGGATAACTGCCGGCCAGTAAGGAGACAAACACCAAAATTCCAAATAGAATCAGAACGAAGTCCAAAGAGAATAAAGTATTTGAGGTAAGCGTTTTATTCGAAAGGTCATTGAAATAAGGAAGCGAAATGTAGGTAAAAAGTACGCCTAAAAGAATACTTGCAAATGTTATTATGAATGCTTCAGCCAGAAACTGATTGATGAGCTGCTGTTTGTACGCTCCCATGACTTTGCGAATGCCAACTTCCTTGGCTCTTCCTGCTGATCGGGCAGTCGCCAGATTCATGAAATTGATACAAGCAAGGATCAGTATAAATACAGCTATTGCAGAAAAAATCACTACATATTTTATATCTCCATTTGTTTCCAGTTCACCTAGTTTATCTGAAAACAAATGAATATCCTTCATAGGGAAAAGATAGAATCCCGCAACATTTCCAGCTTCTTTGAACTCTTCCAGGCTTTGTCCCATAAATTGCTCTACTTCAGGACCAATATATTTTTCAATGAGTGCCGGAAACTTAGCTTCCAGGGAATCAGGGTTCGAATCCGGAGCAAGTTTCAAATAAGTATTGAAATTGAATCTCAGCCATACTTTTGATTTTGCTTCTTCTCGTCCTTCCATACTTAGAATTAGATTATGATGAAAATGCATATTGGAAGGCATATCTTCATATACTGCGTTTATTTGATATTCATTTTCATTATCAAGAATTACAGTTTTCCCCAAAGCTTCCTCAGCTCCGAATATTTTTTTAGCCAATGATTGGCTGATAGCTATCGATTTAGGGTCATTAAGACAGGTTTCGGGATTACCGGCAATAACATTGAGATCAAAAAAGGTAAAAAAATTTTTATCTGCGTAAATGGCTTTTTCTTCTTTGAAGTTAATCTCACTGTCTTTTTTCTTAATAAACCAGTTTCCAGTCATTCTCATTCTTGTAGCATCAATTACTTCTGGATAATCATCCTTAAGAACTTGAGCAGCAGGAGGGGAGGCTAGTGCAGTAATAAATGTATTTCCATTAATTGAACCAGAGAAATCCAGTCTGTAAACCTGACCTATGTCCGATTGAAATGAATCATAGTTCAATTCATCCAAAACATAGAGTGAAATCAGAATTACAGATGTAAGACCAAGAGATAGGCCCAGTACATTAATTAAAGAATAGAACTTGTGCTTGAATAAATTGCGAATAGCAACATAGAAGTAGTTTCTTACCATGGTATTGAGTTTTGACTTTTAAATACTAGATGCAAATAGCAATAAAAATGTTGCATCATTACAATGTATTATACAGTATTATGTAATACCAAGTTGCGGAATCCAGAAATTTTTTAACTTGATTTTTTGAAAAAAAAACAATAAGTGGGATTTTAATGTATCTGAGCTATTTTAAAAGGCTTTGAAGTTTATACAAATTGATGAGTCTAAAACTCTATTTCGTACTCAAGTTCCTCTGATTCACGATTTATCCTGACAATTGTCTTATCACCTTTCTCAAAAATCGACAATGCTCTCATGTAACTCATCATATCATAAACAGAGCTATCCCCAAGCTGAATCACTATATCTCCTTTTTGTAATCCCGCTTTTTCAGCAGGTTTATCAGGACTGACTCCATCTATTCTCATTCCTTTTCCATCAAAAAGATAGTCAGGAACCACACCAAGAGTAACCGTAAATCGAGGGGAATCTCCTGATTCATCTTTCGTTTTGGTAAATGCAAGTTTTTCTTCTTTATCAAGATTTACTACCAGGTTTTTAATCATGGTTGTAACTTTTAAGATCCCATCATAATTGATTTTATCAAAGTCGTCTGTGGGTTTATGATAGTCAGGATGCTGACCTGTAAAGAAATGAAGAACAGGCATATCCTGGAGGTAAAATGAGGTATGATCAGATGGTCCAACTCCGGATTCATGTTTTATTACTTTAAGTTGTACCGTATTGGCATTGTCAATGGCATTCTGCCATACTGGAGAAGTTCCGGTACCATGTATAGCCAGACCCCTTGTAGTGTCCAGTCTCCCAACCATGTCCATATTGATCATAAAGTTTATTTTCTCAAGATCCACTGTTGGGTTCTTCACATAATAATTAGAACCCCAAAGTCCTTTTTCCTCCCCAGAGATCGCAAAAAATAATATATCCCTATTTAGCTTCTCATTTTTCAGTTCCCTTGCCAGCTGTATCAAAGCCGCCGTTCCTGATGCATTATCATCTGCTCCATTGTGAATAGCAGGTCCTGACCTGTCTAGTGAAGATTGTCCCCCCATTCCTAAATGATCAAAATGAGCTCCAATTACAATAATTTCATCCCCCGGGTTATCAATTAGTGCCAAAACATTCAATCCTGTTACTCCATTTTCATCTTCAGAGAAAAGTTCAGTCTCGTGTGGATTATCTGATTTTTTAACTGTAAATAATTGGAAAAATCCTTCTTCTCCAGCTGGCTGTAATCCAATACTTTCAAATTCCTTCTTGATGTATTCAGCGGCCATCTTTTCCCCGGAGGTTCCAAACTCTCGACCTTTTAATGAATCTGAAGCCAAAAACTCTACGTCTTTTTTCAAAAGTAAAATAGGATCCTCGTTACTTTTATTAACACTACATGAAATAGCGAAAATTGTAAGCAGTAAGGTTGATGAAATTATGTTTTTCATTTTTACAGTAATAGATTTGTTGGATTAAAATTACAGAATATAATAGCAAGATGAATAAAATAATAACTTTAGTATCTGTTCTTTTTTTAGTTTCCTGTTCATCAAATAAATCAGAAAATACTAATCAATCAAATGAGGATTTATCCACTATAAATTCCGATACGCTTAAATACGAGAATGAAACTTTTATCCAAAATGTGAGAATGCTCACTAATGGGGGAAACAACGCTGAAGCATACTGGAGCTTTGATGGAACTCAACTTGTATTCCAATCTGATTACAAATCCTGGGATGTTGAATGCGATCAAATTTTCACTTTGGAAATAGAAAAAGGTGCTATAAACTCCAAGCCACAAATGATAAGTACCGGAAATGGAAGGACAACCTGTTCATATTTCATGCCTGGAGATACAACTATAGTTTATGCCTCAACGCATTTAGGAAATGAAAGCTGTCCTGAAAACCCACCCAGAAGTGTTAATGGTAAGTATGTATGGCCTATCTATCCTGATTATGACATTTTCTCAGCAGATTTAAACGGAAATATAACAAAGCAACTTACAGATGAACCGGGTTATGATGCAGAAGCAACTGTTTCTCCTTTAGGTGATAAAATTGTTTTTACATCTATGAGAACCGGTGACCTTGAATTATATACTATGGATTTGGATGGAAGCAATGTCGTTCAAATAACCGACGAATTAGGATATGATGGGGGTGCTTTTTTCTCACCTGACGGCTCAAAAATTATTTTCAGAGCATCAAGACCTCAAACCGAGGAGGAAATAAAAACATACAAGGAATTACTTAGTCAGGGGTTGGTTCAGCCAACAGAAATGGAATTATTTATCTGTAATGCAGATGGATCTGATTTAAAGCAAATTACAGATCTTGGTAATGCAAATTGGGCACCTTTCTTTCATCCCGGAGGTGAAAAGGTGGTATTTTCTTCAAATCATGCTTCTAGAAGAGGTTTTCCATTCAACTTATTTATGATTAATATCGACGGGACAGGTCTGCAGCAAATAACGTTTGATGAGACATTTGATTCATTTCCAATGTTTAGCCCGGATGGAAGTAAAATTGTTTGGGCATCAAACAGATTTAATGGAGGTACCCGCGATACGAATCTTTTTGTTGCTGATTGGGTGGAATAGTATATTTATCTGATAGCTTTTTTTAGAAGAATATCCAAGGGTATTATCTCAAGAGTTTTTTCATTAGTAGCTTCCAATATGACTCCCGGAGCTTTATTGGCCTGATATGCTTCCAGCCATCTTCTGGCGCAGAGACACCATCTGTCACCGGATTTCAATCCAGGAAAATCATATGCAGGTCTTGGGGTTGACAGATCATTACCTCTTGATTTTGTGAAATCCAGAAACTCTTCAGTCATGATTGCACATACCGTATGAGTGCCCAGGTCCTCCGGACCAGTACTGCAATCGCCATCCCTAAAAAAGCCAGTTAGTGGATCTACACTACATGTTATTAAATCCGCTCCAAATACGTTTTTACTCATTTTATATTTCTTATTGACCAGGACCAATAAATCAACAATGGGTGAACGATGATAAGTCGCACCCAACCCACCCAAACAGGAGCACAAAGTCCTTCAGTTACACAGCCGCCGATTTCTATGAAATAAACATGAGAAGGGATAAATGCCAATAGCATGAAAATAATGAATATTGAACCTAAATATCGAATTTTAGGTAATAGGATCATCACACCAAACAGGACTTCAAAAATACCCGCCAATAGATTTATCGCCTCAATATATTTAAAATAGGGTGGGATTAATGGCAAGTAAAATTCAGGATTAATGAAGTGATTTAAGCCACCTAATATGTAAAAGGCAGCCATTAAATAAAGGCTAATCTTTTTTAGCTTAACTGCCATCCTGTATTTTTTGCGTCTTTAAGAATTAGATAAAAAGGAACCCACCAGATAAAATCGTTGGTAATCAATGTATAAAAGAATTCAAAAGGAACATTTCCCTGAACATAGTTCATTACAAAACCTATGGGCCCGAATATTTTTCCAAGAAAACCAACTGCTACGATTGGCCAGTGTTTTACAGGATTAAAACTCGCCCAATAATATCCTAATCCATAAACACCTATAACCATTCCCATTCCCTGCCAGATCATTATTTGAGTTGGTTGTTCCATTCCTGTAAGGGCAAAAAATTGTGTTGGAAATAAAACCACCCATGCACCCCACAAAATGTTATAAATAGCTGCGATTTTTAAAACTGTAGACTTACATTTTTCCATACCAATCAAAACCTGTAAATACAATTTATGTTTTCATGCACAAAAAAAGAGTGATCAAAAACTGACCACTCTTAATTTTGATTCTATATCTTCTTATTCAAGTATTACCTTTCTTTCAACTGAATTAAATGGACCAGGGATGACATTACCGGCAGCATCAATTAATTCGAGTTTAACAGTCACTTCACCTTTTTCCAATCCTTCAATGTAGTAAGGTGCCCATTCATTTATGTAGAAAACCTCATCATTCACTGTAGCTCTAACTCGGTTACCTTCTGGTGATAAACTAACGTTCAACAGGAAGAAATCAATCATAAGTTTCTCTGTATCTGCACCTGAGTAAGTACCCTTAGGTCTGCTGTAAAACATATGCGGAGCTTCGAAATCAACGTCTAATGGCTCAACATCACCTACATTCAAAACATCAACCATGTAAGAACTTTCGTTTTTTACACTTTCATGATAGGATCTTGATAAAAATGCCAAAATAACATAGCTACCCTCCTCCATTTCTTTAGTAAAAGTAGGTTCATAGTGTGCTGAATAAGGTCCATTGTTTACTATGAAATGAATATGCTGACCTTTTCCAGAGTTTGCGATTCCTCTTTCACCAGCATAAGGAGTTTGCACACCTAATTCATAATTTTCTACATTAAAATTAAAGGTTGCCTGATTAATGGAGTCACCTTTGATTACATCGACCGATTGCAGTTTAAGACTGGCGTCCAGATAATCGTATGATCTGGGAGCTTTGGTGAGTGTAATTTTTGTTGTATCTGTTCCTGATTCAGCTGTCTCCTCTGTATTTTTCTTTTCAGGAGAAGAACAGGAGAAAAAAATGATTATTGCAAAAACTGATGCAATATGATTAATTATTCGATTCTTCATGTCTATTCTATTTTATTCGTTACTCAAAGTTACAAACTTGTAATTCAATCTAAAGTTTTAATAAAAAAACCCTGATAATTTCAGGTTTTTTTTAAGTTTATTGAATTGTTATCGATTCAGAATCTTCGTAGCCAAACAATGTTTCTAATGAAAGTTCCGTAATCTCTCCATATTCCTTTAAACCTTCAAAATCAATCTTATCGCGGGATCCCACCATAAGTGTTACGTACTTTCTATCTTTAATATATTGTTCATGGAATTTTTTTACATCTGCTAATTCCATTGTTTGTACCTGCTCATAAATATCTTTTCTTGAATCGTAAGTCAAACCTTTATCCTGTGCACTGATGTAGTTCCAAAGAACAGATGATTTAGTGATTCTTTCACTTTCAATTTTATTCAAGATTGCTTTTTTAGCAACACTAAATGCTTCTTCTGATTCGGGTAGATTTCTCAAAAGATCTGTCATAGCATCCATTGCTTCAGATTGTTTATCTGCCTGTGTTCCGACATAAGCGAATAAATAATCAGAATCATCTGCTTTGGATGGTTGGCTGAAGCTTGAAAAAACTGAATAAGCAAGTCCCTGAGCTTCTCTTATTTCCTGGAAGACTATACTATTCATTCCTCCACCAAAATACTCATTAAACATTCTTACTTCAGGGGTTATTGCCGGGTCAAACTGTTCCCCTTTTGAAAGAAAGATGATTTCTGATTGAACCATATCATAATCTGCCCAATACACCTTTGGATTCTCAGTATCTATTTCATCAAATTCTTTTAATGCTGGTATAGGCTTTAATTCATTTGGTACTTTATGATACTCCGAAATGAAACTTTCGATTTCCTTTTGATTTCTTGGACCATAATATAAAATGCGGTGAGGGAATTGAGGAATATCCTGAATGAATGTTATTAATTCACCAGCCTGCAGCTTTTGAAGTTCAGCATTTTTCAAAACATTATTAAATGGATTATCCTCTCCAAATTTCCCATAATTGAATAAGCCGCTCCAAAGTATAGTGCCTTTATTTTTCTTGGCATCTGATCTTGATTTAAGCATTCTATCTACCATTTTGTCTAGTGCTTCCTGGTCAGCTTTTGGGTTTGCGAGAAGAGATTCAAAAATCCTGGTTGCTTCTTCCATATTTTCATCAAGTCCAGATAGTGTCACATAAGTTCTATCAGAAGAAGCAAATACGCTAAAACTACATCCCAATTTATAGAGTTCCTGTTTCAATTCTTCAGATGTATATTCTTCAGTTCCCAGGTACTCAAGATACTGAACTGCAATACCAAGTCTTGGATCTGCATTTTTACCGACATCCAGTAAATAGGTGAGTTCAAACAACTCATTTTCAGTGTTTTCTTTAGCTAAAATTGGAATTTGATTAATCTCTATTGAAATAATATCTTCCTCATAATTCACAAAAACAGGTTGAAGTTTTGGGACATCTGTTTCTGCGATCATTTGGTGGAAATCTGATCTATCTTCACGGTTAACAGGCACTTTCGTGATTTGAGGTTTTTCTACCTGTTGTTTATTCGGATCTTCCCCATTTCTTTTATAAACAATAACATAATTATCATTGTAATTATCATTGGCGAATTTCACTAATTCCTCTTTAGTGATATTTTCCATTTTATCAATCTCCTGAATATACTCACTCCAGGGTATATCATTTGTGAAAGCCATTACCATAGAATTTGCTCTGGAGATGTTTCTTTCAAGACCGGTCATTTCCGAAGTTTTAAAGTCAGTAATGACTGCTTCAATTAACCAATCTTCAAATTCCCCATTTTTCAATGCCTCAATTTGTCCAATGATTAAGTCCCGAACTTCTTCAAGTGATTGATTTTGCTTTGCATTACCATAAAAAGTATGAATACTATAATCATTCATTTCATTGACAAATGATCCTGCTCCTAATACTTTTTGCTGCTGATTGAGGTTTAGGTCTATCAACCCTGCTTCAGAGTTGTTGAGAAGCATATCAATGAGCTTTACTTTTAAGTAGTCCTCAGATCCTGTTCCGTCAAACCTGTAGCCCATGTATAAAAACTCTGCATCAGGACCATAAACCTCTTTTTCAATAGGTTGAGAAATGGGATTTTCTTCAACTTTCGTCCATTCCGGTAATTCATTGTTAGGTTCCCAGTCACCGAAATATTTATCAATAAGTTTAATCGTTTCAGTATATTCGATATCACCACTTATACATATAGCTACATTATTTGGGCGGTAATATGTGTTAAAGTAATTCTTGATTTCTGTAATTGATGGATTTTTTAGGTGATCTATTGTTCCAATTACTGTTTGAGTACCATAAGGGTGCTTTTCAAACAGGCCAATCGCAAGAGATTCGAATACCTTCCATCTGTCATTATCCAGGGATCTGTTTTTTTCCTCATAAACAGCTTCGAGTTCCGTGTGAAATAATCTGTTTACAATTGTTCTGAATCTATTTCCCTCAATTTGTAAAAAGCGGGGGAGCTCATTTGATGGTATATCAACTGTATAAACCGTTCTGTCTTCAGTAGTGTAAGCGTTCAAACCCTTCCCACCAATCAATGCGATCATTTTATCATATTCATTTGGAATTGCATAATTAGCCGCTTCGTTGGAGTATTCATCTATTTTAGCATAATACGCTTTTCTTTCCTCAGGATCTTCCAGTGTGGCGTAATAATTGAACATTTGTTCAATACTATCGAGCATCACAACTTCTTCTTCATAGTTTTTAGTTCCAAATTTTCCGGTTCCTTTAAACATCATATGTTCAAGGTAATGAGCCAGACCTGTATTGTCTGCAGGATCATTTTTTCCTCCTGCTTTTACAGGTATGAAAATGTGAGTACGAGGTTCGTTTTCGTAATCACTTAAATACACTTTCAACCCATTGTCAAGTGTATAAATTCTTGTGCCCATTAGATCGCCCTCTACATATTGATAGGTATAACCTTCTTCGGTAGCGGTTTTGGTCTCATAGGGTGTGGAGGCTTCATTACATGCGTAAAGCAACCCAACAGCAAGTATCAGTTTTATTAATTTCATTTCAAGAATTATTATTTTCAAGTAAAAATAAAAAAGAACGGCTGATTAAAACCGTTCTTTTGTTGTGTAAATTTTGTTAACTATCAGTTTTTGAGGAAATTCCTTAAAACATAGTTGAGGATTCCACCATGTTTGTAATACTCTACATCGACTCCGGAATCCAGTCTCAGTTTAGCTTTGAACTCAATTGAACTTCCATCCGGTTTAGTTGCTTTAACATCCACTATTTTACCAGGAGTCAAATCAGAAGATAATCCTGAGATATCGTAAGTTTCTTCACCTGTCAGTCCTAAAGTTTCCTGATTTTCTCCTTCCATAAATACCAAAGGAAGAACTCCCATTCCTACCAGATTTGATCTGTGAATTCTCTCAAAACTTTCTGTTATTACTGCTTTAACACCCAGGAGGTTGGTTCCTTTGGCTGCCCAGTCTCTTGAAGAACCTGAGCCATACTCTTTACCGCCAATGACTACAAGCGGAGTTTCTTCCTCCTGATATCTCATAGCTGCATCATAAACAGTTGTCTCTTCTCCGGTCGGGTGATACTTTGTGTAACCACCTTCTTTTGAAGCTAATTTGTTCTTTATTCTCACATTTGCAAAAGTTCCTCTCATCATTACTTCATGATTACCTCTTCTGGAACCATATGAATTGAAGTCCTTCTGAGCTACTCCATTTTCTGTCAGATACTTGCCTGCAGGGTGTTCTGGAAGAAATTTACCTGC
>CAYTFO010000021.1:11391-31529 GCA_964437135.1 uncultured Roseivirgaceae bacterium
GTGAAATATGATCTGTTGTAACCATATCACCCAGTTGAAGTAATACTTTTGCTCCGGTTATATCTTTTGGGTCTTCAACTTCTTCTGAGATATTTTTAAAGAATGGAGCTTCCTGTATATAGGTCGATTTAGGGTCCCAGTTATAAATATTTCCTGTCGGAGCATTCAGAGATTGCCAAGCACTATCACCATCAAAAATGGTAGCATAAGTATCTCTGTAATCTTCCGGTGTAAGGACCTTATCCATCATTTCGTTTATCTCAGCCTGAGTAGGCCAGATATCTTTCAAATAAACTTTGTTGCCATTTGGATCCTGACCCAGAGGCTCTGTATTCATATCAAAATCCATTCTACCTGCCAGGGCATAAGCTACTACCAACATTGGGGATGCCAGGAAGTTCATTTTAATATTTGGATGTATTCTGGCCTCAAAATTTCTATTTCCGGATAAAGCAGAACAAACAACCAAATCATTTTCAATTACAGCCTTTTGCACATCTGCCATCATATCCCCTGAATTACCTATACATGTCGTACAACCGTAACCTACAGTGTGGAAATTTAATGCTTCCAGATAGGGTAGAAGTTGCGATTTTTTCAAATACTCAGTAACCACCCTTGAGCCAGGCGCAAGTGAAGTTTTTACCCATGGTTTGATGTGAATTCCTTTTTCTACAGCCTTTTTAGCAACAAGTCCGGCACCAATCATCACGCTTGGGTTTGAAGTATTGGTACAGGATGTTATGGCTGCAATTACAACAGCTCCGTCAGCCAGGTTATAACTGATGTCACCTTTTTTCATTCTAACGCTTCGTACACCAGTTTCTACTTTTACACTTTGAGCAGGAGCGCCACCTTCGGTCATCCAGTCACCTAATCTATCATTTACAGGAATGTATTCTCTACTATGTGAATCTTTTAGTAGGTTGATAACCTTGTCTTTAGCTTCTCTAAGTAAGATTTTATCCTGAGGTCTTTTTGGACCTGAAATTGTAGGCTCTACCGTAGTTATATCCAGCTCAATAACATCAGTATATTCAATCTCATTTTTTGGATCTCTCCAAAGCATATTCTCTTTTGCATATGCTTCAACTTTATCCACATGGTCTTTTGGCCTGTTCGTTTTTAGCATGTAAGCCAATGTCTGCTGGTCGATAGGCCAGTGAGTATCTGTACAACCAAATTCAGGTGACATGTTTGAAATAGTAGCTCTGTCAGCAACAGTTAAATTATCGAGGCCATCCCCAAAAACTTCAACTATTTTCCCAACAACACCATAATCTCTCAATAACTTGGTTATTGTAAGCACTAGGTCAGTAGATGTTGCTCCTTCTTTTAATTGACCGGTAAGTTTTAATCCTACAACCTGTGGAAGTATCATGTAAATCGGCTGACCAAGCATTGCAGCTTCTGCTTCAATACCCCCAACACCCCATCCTAAAACACCAATACCATTTACCATAGGAGTATGTGAATCTGTTCCTACTAATGTATCAGGAAACAACCAGCCGTCTCTGTTGATAACTCCCTGAGCAAGGTATTCAAGGTTTACCTGATGACATATTCCCATTCCCGGAGGTACAACACCAAAGTTTGCGAATCCTTGTTGAGCCCATTTCAATAACTTATATCTTTCTTCATTTCTCTGGTATTCCAGATCAACGTTTTGCTTATAGGAGTTTTTAGTACCAAAAAACTCAACCATTACTGAGTGGTCAATGACCATATCAGCCGGTACAACCGGATTGGTTTTACTTGTATCTTTTCCTTTTCTGGCTACCTCTGATCTTATGGAAGCTATATCTACTACTGCCGGAACTCCTGTAAAGTCCTGCATCAAAACTCGCGCAGGAGAATAAGGAATATCATTTATACCTGCTGTATTTTTCCAGTCTAATAGTGTATTGAGATGATCTTCAGTGACTGCAAAACCATCATAATTTCTAATAGCATTTTCTAATAATATTCGAATAGCAAAAGGGAGTTTCTTTATTTCAGGTTTTTTCTTTGAGAGTTCAAAGAGACTGAAGTATTTCTGACCACCTAATGACTCTGGTAATTCCTTTACAATCCCGTAAAAATCTTGAGGCATGATATATTGTTATTTAAGTTGAAATTTAATCTGTCAAAATTAACATTGAAATATTTCCTTCCCAATTAAAGCGAAAGGTTTATAAAGATAAGAGAAATTCCATTGTATCTATATTATCAGCATAGTCCCATAAATTAGGACGCTGAGATTCACCTAAATCAATTGAACTATTTATCGGCAATGCGGTTGAAATGCATTGAATCTTATGCTGGTGCTGTGAAAGGTAGTTAGTGACAAAATCCATATTATTATACTCTTCATAATACGTGAGAGAGGTAGGGCTGACAAAATCTGTTGATTTTTTAAACAATGAAAACCCGGTGTCAAGATGGTCTTCTCTGTTTACTAATAATATTGATTTATGATAGTCGTAGTTGTTTTTATACTTCGAATTTTCAAGTAAAAATTCAAAATCCTGGAGATTATCCAATAATAACCTCATTTCGAATCCTTCTGGTACCAATATTTTTGAGATATTCCGGCATCCCAATCCATAGTAGTCATAAATATCATGCCCGAGATTTTGGATTTGATCGGAATCTTCTTTGCCATCAAGAATTGCTATTGAAGTTCTGTTTTTTCTTATTATTCTGGGGATTTTCGAAAAATAATATTCAAAATATCTTGCTGTATTGTCACTTCCAGTAGCAATGACAGCATCAACATTTTTTATTCTCTCAACTAAATTAATTGTTTGCTTAAATTCACTGTTGATTTCAATAAGACTTTCAAGAATAAATTTCATCAAAACCGAATCCTGAGAACTCAGCTTGATACTTGCAATATTTCCAGACACCAGAATCATAAAAAGATCATGAAATCCAACAAAAGGGATGTTCCCTGCCATAATTACACCGACAATCTTCTTATTTTTAACATTGAAGTCGTAGTTTTTTTTCCAGGTCTGAATCTGATACTCCGAAATCATATGAATAATTCCATCTATTGCATTTCTAACACTTTTTTTATCAAACCACCTATTTTCAACAAAAGCTCTTTCAGCTAATACCTGAAATTTGGAGTTTGAAATACTTCTTAATTGATTCCCTAGTTCAAGAAAACCGTCAAGTGTTTTAGAATAATTCATAATCTTAAGTCAATAAAGCAACAAAAATTAGATAATTAGTTTCTTAAAACAATTATCAGCTAAAAAAGCTTTGGTCAGAGTTAGTTAGTTAATAATTTTGTCTAAACCTTAAATAAATAGTTATGGCAATAATGATTACGGACGAATGTATCAATTGTGGTGCATGTGAACCTGAATGTCCGAATACAGCAATATATGAAGGTGGAGTAGAATGGAGATGGTCAGACGGAACAGATCTGAAAGAGGTTGAGCTTGAAGATGGAAGTGTAACCGATGCTTCTGAACCTCAGGAACCAGTTTCTGATGAGTTCTATTACATAGTTTCCGGTAAATGTACAGAATGTAATGGTTTCCATGAAGAACCTCAGTGTGCAGCAGTCTGTCCGGTAGATTGTTGCGTGGATGATCCTGATTATCAGGAAACTGAGGAAGAATTGGTAGCTAAAAAAGAATGGCTTCATGTTTAATATAATCCCGCTTGATAAGCGGGATTATTTCATTTTTTGCCTTTTGGTTAAGTAGGAAGATAGGATTTTGTCAAAAGGCTGGTTCGTATCCACCTCTACGAAATCAATTTTTAGTTTCCCACAACCTAGTTTAATTGCATTGTAAAACTCATCAATTTTAGCCAGGTAGGTTTCCTTTATCTGGTTTGGAGATATATTTATTTTTTCTCCTGTCTCTAAATCCACAAACCTGTAAGGTCTTTCTTTATATCTGAAGTTCTTTTCCAGGTTGAAATCACTTACGTGGAATAATAAAATTTCATGTTTATTATGTTTCAGATGCTGGAGCGCTTCAAATATTGGACTCAATGACTCGCTTTGCTGAAATAAATCAGTGAAAATGATCACGAGTGATCTCTTGTGAATTTTGTTGGCAATTTGGTGAATAGTATCTGAAATATTAGAAATCGAATTCACAGGGGGGGAGTTCAGCTTCAATAACCTGTCTAACTCAATTAGTGTGTTGTTTAAATGAACCTTTGTTGACTTAATCTGAGACTGATATATAATTTCATTGGCAAAAGAAACAATTCCTACTGCATCTCTTTGCTTTACCATCAAATAACTCAATGCTGCGGCACTGTATAAACTAAATTTAAGTTTATCATGTGTTTTTTCAGGAAAAAACATAGAAGGAGAGATGTCCAGAAGGATGTTACATCTCAGATTAGTCTCTTCTTCATATTGTTTAGTGTATAATCTGTCCGTTCTTGCATAAACCTTCCAGTCAATATTTTTGGTACTCTCGCCATAATTATAAAGCTTATGTTCCGCAAATTCAACTGAAAAACCATGGTATGGTGATCGATGTAATCCCGTAATAAAACCCTCTACTAATTCTTTAGCCAGAAGCTCTAAATTTTCAAATTGTTTTATTTGTGATATATTTAAAGTCATATTTGCAAATAAATAGAATATTTAATTCAAACAATTACGATAAACATTTATAAGCAGCAATTTTTTATTTATAATTTTTTAATAAAATTGCAGAGTAATTTTTTGAAAAGATAAAAAATACAAATTGTGGAAGAGAATAAGGATAAAGGAAGAGACGAAATTTTCTCAGAAAGAGTCAGAGCTGGAAAAAGAACGTATTTCTTTGATGTAAAATCAACAAGGTCAAATGATTATTATTTAACCATCACCGAAAGCAAGAGAAGATTTAAGGATGATGGATTTGTTTATGAAAAACACAAAATATTTCTTTACAAAGAGGATTTTGACAAATTTGTTGAGGCATTAAATCAAACAATCGATCATGTAAAGACCGAATTGATGCCGGAAGTTGATTTCACTCAGTTTGAAAATCAAAACGAAGAAGTAAATGCCACAGCTTCTGATGATGATTCAGATCTTAAATGGGATTAAGAATTATTAAAATATAACTAAAGCTCCAAACCGGAGCTTTTTTTATTTCATGTCTGACTAGTCTCTAAATACTCATTACATTTGCGGCTCAAAATTAAATAATACTTATGGGCCTTCAGTGCGGTATCGTTGGTTTGCCTAATGTTGGTAAATCCACATTATTCAATGCTTTGTCGAATGCAAAAGCAGAAGCAGCAAATTTTCCTTTTTGTACCATTGATCCAAATGTTGGGGTAATTACTGTTCCGGATGAAAGATTAGATATACTTAAAGAACTGGTACATCCTGAAAAAGTAATTCCGACGGTTATTGAGTTTGTAGATATCGCAGGTTTGGTAAAGGGAGCCAGCAAGGGTGAAGGCCTGGGAAATAAGTTTTTAGCAAATATTCGTGAGGTTGATGCTATTATACACGTGGTCAGATGTTTTGAAAATGACAATATCGTACATGTTGATGGGCGAGTTGATCCGATTTCAGACAAAGAAGTAATTGATACGGAATTGCAACTAAAAGATCTGGAAAGCATTGAAAAACGAATTACACGGGTTGAAAAAGTTGCCAAGTCGGGCGATAAGGAAGCCAAAGCAGAATACGATACCCTTTTAGAATTTAAAAAACACCTGGAGGGAGGAAATAATGCCAGAACTCTTGAATTGGACAAAGAAAAAAGACAACTTGTAAAATCCCTTCAATTACTTACCGATAAACCGGTCATTTATCTGGCAAATGTAGAGGAGGAAAATGTATCATCCGGTAATGAATTTAGTGAAAAGTTAAAGCAAAATGTCAAAGATGAAAATGCTGAAGTCATCATATTATGTGCTGCTTTGGAAGCACAAATTGCAGAATTTGACGATAAGGATGAGCAACAACTATTCTTGAGTGAATACGGTCTTCAGGAATCAGGCCTGACAAAACTTATCAAGACATCATATAAAATATTGGATCTTATCACTTATTTCACAGCAGGTGTTCAGGAAGTAAGAGCATGGACAATCAGAAAAGGGTGGAAAGCACCACAGGCAGCCGGAGTTATTCATACTGATTTTGAAAAAGGATTTATCAAAGCTGAGGTAATAAAATTAGAAGATTATCAATCATTAGGGACTGAGCAAAAAATAAAAGAAGCAGGAAAGCTTGCAATCGAAGGAAAAGAATATGTGGTAAAAGACGGAGATATTATGCATTTTCGCTTTAATGTTTAATTATTTTTAAATCTGGTTAAACAAAAAATAATTTATTCGTGTTCTCGTACTAGGTAAAAGGAAATAAAGTGAGAATACGAGTAACTTTTAGAGTAAAAAACAGAGGAACTGCGATACCATTCCATCACCAATTTTTGATTTCGCAGATTATCAAGGGACTAATCATTTCTTCAGGTGAAGAAGAGTTCTCTAATTATAACAATTTTGGTTTTTCAGGATTGAAAGGACAAACTAAGGTCAGTAGAAACGGATTGCATTATACAAGTAATCGAGTAACACTGGTGTTGTCTTCTCCTGATAAAGAATTTGTTGATTTCATTATTAAACAAATTTTCAATCAGACACATTTGGAAATTGGAGCCCTTGTGTTAATTCCTGAATCAGTCGAGCAGGAAATACCTATTGAGGCAAAATCTGAAACTAAATACATCTGTATTTCTCCACTGGTAGCTCTAAAGCCGGAATTCAATTCAGAAGAAGGTAAAAAGTTTATTGAACCCGGATCTGATGAATTCTCAGATTTTATTTATGAAGCTACCATCAAAAGAATGGAAAATTCCGGAATTAATATTAGTAAAATCAATGATATAGAAAGATTCCAGATTGTACCGGATCTATCTTACATCAATAAAATCAGGCAATCGCAAAAAAAGTTCGCAAGAATATATCCATTGTTTGATCAGGACGCAAAATTCGAAGTAAGAGGTTATACATTCCCTTTTACACTCTATGCTCCGCAAGAAGTTCAGGAGTTTGTTATGAATTCAGGTCTTGGGTTTTTCTCGCACAAAGGTTTTGGTATGGTAGATCTGGCTAATGAAGATCCTACCAAAAGAGCTGTACCTTACGAAATTGAGCAGTTAATTTCAGCTTGAGAACCTCCTGTATCCAACAATTCTATCAAATATTTTTCCCTGTTCTCTGAAATAGACAAATATTTCGTAGCGGTTTTGGGTTTCCTGGTGACTTCCCTCGAAGTAGTAATAAGGCAAATTCGGTGATTTTACAAAATACATATAGTTGTAAAATCCCTGTTTGAGATATATGCTTCCTTCGTAGCTTTGATTTTGTTCGTTATAAGACAGTCTATTTTCATTGTTTAAATTCCAATTGTTAAACTGACCTACGACATAAACTTCTCCATCTATTTTATTTTCTTCCAGTTTAAAATTTACCCAGGCATAATTGGATTGCGACTGAGATTGGTTTAACTCCATGTTTGTTAAATAATAGCCGCCATTAAGGTCCTGAATCAACACTTCATTATAAACATCATTCTGTCTGGATTTATCAGGATTCACAAACACCTCTATTCCTCTTGAACTAGTTCTTACTGCCTGCACATTTGTGCCACGTGCAGCCAATGTCCTTGTATCAAAAAACCTGAATTCATTAATTCCTGGAAAGTTATTTTCCAGATTAAAATACTGATATTCAACCTGGTTATTTTGTGGGTCATGATAAGATGGATTTAAACCACTAATCGTATTATTCAAATTTTGATTTTGAACCATTTTTATGAATAAATCCTGAAAAGGATTGATTACATTCAAATTTCGATAGTTCACATCAAGTTGAATCTGATGATTATTTCTTCTGAATTCAACACCGCTGCTTAGTTCTAAGGTAGGAGCAATATCTACCTGGTTTTCAATTACATAAAACCTCCGAGTAAAAAGTAACTCGCTTCCATCTTCTCTGTAAACGCTCAGAATGTAATTCCCTGATTTTTTTACCGAAGGAATCACAAATTTATAGTTGACGTATGGTGTCAGATTAGATTCTGAAAACGAATATTTATTGATAGGAAATTCATTGAATTCATCCAGGTACTCTATAGTGCTTAATGCTGAGGAGGTCCAGTCCTTATTGCAATGGGTGATTTTCGCATATACATAAGAGTAATCATATTCCATTAGGTCAAAAGACAGAATTAATTGATTTGTCTGATTGATATTTTGTATTAGATTAAAATCACCCTTTAATCTATAGTTTCTGTCATAAATCTGAACATAACCTACTTTATCTGAATAATTTTTATCCTCAAAAACCGTTTGATTATTCTGGGAGGAAGTCGTAATTATTGAATTACAGGCAGATAGGATAAAAACTATGAGTAAAAATTGACTAAATTGCTTTTTCATTAAATGATTACTTTACGATTACAACGAAATTACGTTTTTAGTTGTCTTATAACCAAATCTCATTGAGTGAATGCACTATTCTGACGAAGAATTAATAGAAGGCTGTCAGTCCGGAAGTCGAGCCATGCAGGAGCGATTGTACCAAAAGTACTCCGCCAGCATGTTTGCTGTGTCGCTCCGCTATGCCAAAATGCGTCAGGAAGCAGAAGATATCTTGCAGGAATCCTTTGTTAAGGTATTTCAAAGCATAGATAAATTTAGAAGTGACTCATCACTGGGTTATTGGATAAAGAGAATTGTAATCAATACAGCTCTTAATCACCAGAGGAGTAAATTATATTTATATCCAATGGTTGATGTTAATGATCTCAAAAATTGGAGTAAGGATGCGGATGCTATTGGAGATTATTCATACAACGAGCTACTGAAGATGATTACAGAGTTGCCAGATGGGTGTCGGGTTATTTTCAACCTTTATGCAATTGAGGGATTTAAGCATCATGAAATTGCAGATATGTTAGAAATCAGTGAAGGTACTTCTAAATCTCAATACGCACGTGCAAAAAATTTGCTCAAAGAAAAAATTGAGGAAAGAAGTAAAGTGAATTATGAAAAGGCTGAGGAATATGGAGGATAGGTTCGAGAGAGAGTGGAGAAAGGTGATGGAGGGAGCTTCTGTTACTCCCCCTCAACGAGTTTGGGAAAACATCGACCATAAACTTGCGAACGATGAAGTTGTAAGGCTGAGGAAAAAAGCATTTTATTATAAATGGGCTGCAATTGTGGCTATGTTAATTGCTGTTTCAGTAAGTATAGCAAACTATCTACCACAGGAAAGTATATCTACAATATCTGCGTCTCAAAATGATTCTTTTGTTCTTGAGCAGTCGCAGCAAATTCAATCAGTTCCAACAGTAATAAAACCAGAGGAAAATAGGATTGAGATTTATGATAAAAATACAGCGAATGAGTTAATAGCAAGCTCCGGGCCTGAAAAAGAAGTGGAAAATCAACCAAAAATCATTTTAGCCGATTCTAAGGGTAATGAAAATGATAACAAAAATATTAGTCCCGAATCTCTACAGATGTTAAGCTACAATGAAGAGATTCTACCAGTGCTGAACACTCTAAATGCAGATATAAAGACAAGCGATCCTCGAAAAGCAATAAATGAAGCTGCAGTAGAACCAATCTACATCTTCGAAAGACAAGCAAAAAGTAAAGTAAAGAAAGACTATTCTAAATATTGGGCAGGAGTTGCAGTAGGATCTGGTTCATATGATCCCAATTATTCTATGGATTCCAATAATCCTGTTACAACGGCTTTGTTAGAAAATAGGTCTTCAAATTTTGTTAATGCAGAAGGAGGTCGAGTACCAACTCCTAATATCGAAGAAAATATAGAAGCAGGTCTGAATTATAATGTAAATCTTAATATGGGGATGAGGTTGACAGAAAGGTTGACCTTAGAAAGTGGAGTGCAATATTCTATAGCACAGACCCAAACAAATACCAATCTGGTGATTGAAAATAGATTTTTCTCAGATAAAGTAGCATTAACAAGCGAAGCTGCTTCACTGGATGCTGTAACCAATATTGTTGATCAGCAGGAGATCATTGAATATAATGAAAATGATATTTCATTAAATAATACATTCCGATTTACTAGTGTGCCTTTAAAGGCAGGTTATATCGTTTTAGACAAAAAGTTTAACCTAAGAGTAAATGCTGGAATGCTTACTAATTTTTATTTAGGTAATTCTCTTGAGGAAAGCTCAGGGAATGTTGCATCCATGGATATCAAACCCGGAAGTAATTCACCCTACAGGCAAGTTAGTTTTGCCGGGATGGCTGGAGTTACGATGGGATACAGATTAAATAACTGGATGAATTTATCAATTGAACCCAATTACTCTCATTACATAACGCCACTTACTAAAGAGAGCTCAAACTTTGAATTCGCACCATCCGGAATTGGAATAATGGCAGGTTTGCAGTTTGATATCAGATAAACTTCCAACCATTTTAAATAATAAGTTGTCTTAAGGTAGTATTTAAAATACGCTGACCATGAAAACAATAGAGAAGAAAGAAAAAAGTGACGATAAAAAAGAATTGGTTAAGCTTTCAGCTTTGACTTTTTTAATGTTCCTAATGTTATTTTTACTGTATATAGGAATCTGAAATCCATTTCATTTTATTCCGACTGGAATACCCATCAATTAATTTCTATTTATAAACTAAAATAGGACTAAATTTGAATTGGAAAATTCTAATTATATGTCCAAAGTAGTTATTATTGGAGCAGGAGGTGTAGGTAGAGTAGTAACCTACAAATGTGCTCAAGTCCCTGAAGTTTTCACTCAGATTGTACTCGCAAGTAGAACTAAATCAAAGTGTGATACAATTGCTGAAGATCTGAAAAAGGAAATGGGTGTCACAATTGAAACCGACCAGGTTGATGCAGACGTAGTATCAGAAGTAGTAGATCTATTTAAGAAACATAAACCAGATTTGGTAATCAACGTTGCACTGCCTTATCAGGATCTTACGATTATGGATGCTTGTCTGGAAGCTGGAGTGCATTACGTCGATACAGCTAATTATGAACCACCAGAGGAGGCTAAATTTGAATATAGCTGGCAATGGGCTTATAAAGATAAATTTAAAGCTGCTGGATTAACAGCTGTTCTGGGATGCGGTTTTGATCCTGGAGTGACAGGAGTTTTTACGGCAAACGCTGCTAAGCATCATTTCGATGAGATTCATTATTTAGATATAGTTGATTGTAATGCAGGGGATCACGGAAAAGCTTTTGCTACCAATTTCAATCCAGAAATAAATATTCGGGAAGTAACTCAAAAAGGAAAGTACTTTGAAAATGGTAAATGGGTTTTTACTGAGCCTCATGAGATTTCGAAAATGGTGAACTATCCCAATATTGGACCCAGAAAGTCTTATTTGATTTATCATGAAGAATTAGAATCACTCGTGAAGAATTACCCAACAATAAAAAGGGCTAGATTTTGGATGACATTTGGAGACGAATATCTTACTCATTTGAGAGTGATACAAAATATAGGAATGGCTTCTATTGAACCTGTATTGTATGAAGGTAAAGAAATTATCCCACTTCAATTTTTGAAAGCTGTCTTACCTAATCCAGGCGACCTCGGTGAAAATTATAAAGGAGAAACATCAATTGGCTGCAGAATCAGAGGAATAAAAAACGGAAGCGAAAAAACATACTACATATACAACAATTGCGATCATCAGGTTGCATATGAAGAAACCAAAACACAGGGAGTATCTTTTACTACTGGAGTTCCTGCCATGATAGGTGCTAAAATGGTTCTTACGGGTGAGTGGTCAGGTGCGGGTGTTTATAATGTAGAAGAATTTAACCCTGATCCATTTCTTACAGATTTGGGTAAATATGGATTGCCCTGGCATGAGTTATTTGATGTTGATACTGAAATGGATTAATGAAAAAGTCCGAAATTCAACAAATACCACCTTACTACAGGGTCTATCTGGAAACTATACCTGAAGGTGAACTTATTGATCTACTTGAAGGCGGCCTAAATGCTATTCGTGTTATAGAATTGGAAGGAGAGCAGTATGATTATCGATATGAGGAAGGGAAGTGGTCAATAAAGGAAGTCTTTCAGCATTTGATTGATTGTGAAAGAATATTTAACTACAGAGCTTTGTGTATATCAAGAGGGGATTCTGCTTTGCTTCCCGGGTTTGATCAGGATAAATACGTTGAAAATTCACTGGTAAATGAAAGACCCTGGGAATCAATTCAAAATGAATATATTAATTTAAGGAAAAGCACCATTGATCTATATAATGGATTTACTTATAAACAGCTCATTGCAAAAGGTAACGCTAATGGTTTTGAAATGTCTGTAGCATCATTAGGCCTGATTACAGTAGCACATCAATTTCATCATTTTGAGATTTTGAGCTCAAAGTATTTTGTAGAGATATGATAAATTTCAACAGAGTTCCTTCACCGTGTTATGTGATTGATGAGAAACGACTCAAAAATAATCTGGATATCATTGAAAGAGTCCAGCAGGAAGCAGGAGTGGAAATAATTCTTGCGTTTAAAGGGTTTGCTACTTGGGGAGTTTTTCCAATTATAAGAAATAAGCTGGCTGGAGCAACGGCCAGTTCTCTTTATGAAGCTCGGCTATGTAATGAAGAAATAAAGAAAAAGGCACATACTTATGCAGTTGCCTATCAAAATGATGAATTTGATGAAATTGCAGAACTTTCTTCTCACATTACATTTAATTCATTAACTCAATTTCATAAGTTTTCGGATAAAATACCTGTTGACATGCAGGTTGGGATCAGGGTAAACCCCGAATGGAGTGATGTGGAAACTGACTTGTATAACCCGGCTTCT
This sequence comes from uncultured Roseivirgaceae bacterium, assembly GCA_964437135.1. Lineage (GTDB taxonomy): Bacteria > Bacteroidota > Bacteroidia > Cytophagales > Cyclobacteriaceae > CAYTFO01. The sequence continues at coordinate 24,214 of CAYTFO010000021.1, forward strand.
CCATCTTCCAGGTTGGGCATGACTGCCGGTAGTATTGAAGATTTGCCTAACAGAATAAATGGCCTTCATTTTCATGTACTATGTGAATCAAGCGCTGAATCCCTTGTGAGTGTTCTTGAAAATCTGGAAAATAGATTTGAAGGGTTATTAAAAAAAGTTGATTGGGTCAATATGGGCGGAGGACATCTTATGACCCGAAAAGGCTACAATCTGGAATTGCTCATTTCCACTTTAAAGGATTTTAAAAAAAAGCATAATGTTGATATAATTTTGGAACCAGGAAGTGCTATTGCGTGGCAAACAGGTGATCTTAAGTCCACTGTTCTGGATATTGTGGAGAATAATGGAGTAAAAACGGCAATAGCTGATATATCATTTACCTGCCACATGCCGGATTGCCTCGAAATGCCATATAAACCTATTATCACAGGAGCTTCCTTAAATACCAATGATAAGCCATATCATTACCGAATTGGAGGAGTTAGTTGCCTTGCAGGAGACTATATGGAAGCATATGGTTTTGATAAAGAACTTAAAGTAGGGGATACTTTGATTTTTGAGGACATGATACATTACACAATGGTAAAAACTACCATGTTTAATGGCGTAAAACATCCTTCAATTGGAATTTGGAAAGAAGAAACCGGATTTGAGTTGATAAGGGAGTTTGAATACGAAGATTACAAAAGAAGACTCTCTTAATCTATTTTTGGTTCTAATTTGCCACGCATAAAAAGGTTGTATTCTTCACAGGAAAGGTATGAATCTCCTGAACAATAAGGGCAGGTGCTGTAAATATTATTAATGGGGCCTTTTTTTATTAATACACCTGAACCTTTACAGACCGGGCAAATCATCTTCTCAAGACCTCCGCAATCATATTCTTCGTTTTTTAGTTCATTTGAGACGTTTTCTGAATTTACTCTTTGCTGCTTTACAAATTCCTCCTCAGATAACTCAAGAAAAGCTACAGCTTCTTTGTAGTAGGAGCCCTGCGTTCCTTTCAGTTGAATATACTTATTGAGCCAGTTGATACTTTGCTTATATTCTTCTAAATAATAACTGTTGCGACCAAAAAAATAGGCAAGATTAGCTGGTAAAACTTCTTTGTTTGCTATTACGAATAAAAATTCCTCCTGTGCCTCTTTATAACGACCTTGTTTCATTAGATTTTCACCTTTATCCATTCTCATAGAAAACTCGGATTCCGGTATTCTCTGCGAGTACAGGTAGTTTACACCTATAAGAAGTAAAAACACCAAGAAAGGTTTTTTCATTGTGCTAAAATAACGATCGGAATCATTAATTGAGTATTTCTTATAGTTAATTGTGGGCTATTCTTAAATTTGAACCTGATAGAATTGGATTTTTGAAAACAATAATATACTCTTAGTTCGTTGGATGTTAAGACAGGTTGAAAAAAATAAATTATGCGTTATCTAAAATTTGGTATTCTACTTTTAATTATTTCTTATTTTTCTATTCAGGAAAGCAGGGCTCAATCCACTCGTGATACAAAAGCACCGGAAGTTCCTGCTCCGCAATATCAGGCAATAAAAAAATCTTCAAATCAATCTATATTTAAACGTTGGTTTTCAAATTCTGAAAAAGATGAAATAAAAGAATTTAGAAAACGAATGAAAAAAGAAGCCAAGAAAGACAGAAAAGAAGCCAGACTGGCGATGAAACCTCAATATAGTGACCCAACCTATTTTGGGCATAAGAAACCACCCAAAAAACGACCTCCTGGAAAACGTAAATATTGTGAAGAGTGTGGACTCAAACATTAAAAACTTAAATAGCTATTTAGAATCAACAAATCTTCAACCAACTATACTGGGGAAGGATGTAGATTCATTGGTAAGTGAAGCAATTGAATATAATATTTACGGGGTTTGTGTTCCTCCATTTTGGGTTAAACGAGCATCCAGAGAGATAGGAGAGAATGATCTGCAACTGGTAACTGTTATTGGGTATCCCTTAGGTTACCAAATGACGGAAACTAAACTGGAAGAGGCCAGATTGGCAATCCGTGATGGTGCAGATGAATTGGATTTAGTTTTGAATCTCTCATCTTTTTCTAATAGACTTCCGTGGACTAAAATTGAATTGGCTAAGTTTTCAAAATATCTTCATGAGGAAGGCAAATTGCTTAAAGTGATAGTTGAAACAGACTTGTGGAATGAAGAACAGTTACAGCAATTATGTCGTATGGTTGCGGATTCAGGAGCTGACTTTTTCAAAACCAGTACAGGCTATCATCGAAACCCGGTGAACCCTGAACTTATCACAAAACTGAGAAGCTGGTTGCCCTCTAGTGTTGGTATAAAAGCATCAGGTGGTATCAGGAATAGGCAACAGGCGATTGATTTAATAAATTCAGGCGCTGATCGTTTAGGGACTTCCAATGCAATCTCAATACTTGAAGAAACATGAAAACCTATTCCATAACTATACATGGTAAAGTACAGGGTGTTTTTTTTAGAAAGTTCACTAAAGAAAAGGCAATTGAACTGGGGTTGAAGGGATTTGTAAAGAACCAATATGATGGCACTGTTTATGTGGAAGTTTCAGGTTCTGAAAATATTCTTGATGATTTTATAGAGTGGTGTCACAAGGGTTCTCCTCATTCTTCAGTTGAAAAAGTAGATGCTAATCAAATAGAAGATAAGGAGTTCAAAAAATTTGAGATACAGTATTAAAATCAGGCAGCTTTTTTGAGCTGCAAATTTTTATTGATTCTCAGGTTGTATTTTGAAAGTAAAAATCTGTTCAAATGCCCTAGTAACATACTATGATTTTGACCCTTTTCAAGTATACAGGATTTAAGAATAATTCTTCTGAATGTTTTTGACTGAGCGAATTCAAATATCCACTCATGATATTTTTCTGTCCACTCTTTTTGATATTGGTCGAAATGAGTAGAACCATCCCAGACGAATGACAATTGATTATTGCCAAATTTGTACCGGTAGATTATAGATGCCAGCTGGTAAAATTTATCGAGGGGTTGAAGATCAAATTTATTTTCATTTTTTAGATCCAGCATGAAATCATCAACCAGTCCCATAGGGTTTTCCAGCTTTTCGAATACATCACGGGTTATCAAAACAGTATCATTAAGAAGCGATTCTTTTGATTTTAACTGAGCTTCTTTTAGAATATAGTTCTTATCGTATGGAAAAAAGTACGAATTCATCATTGCAAAAGTACTGTGACCGTTTTAATAATGCAATTTACTCCACAGGCATTAGTTCAAATAGCCATTTGTCACATATCTATAAACCATCTTCCAGAATTAGGAATAAATCCATTGAAATCATGGGAATATCCCTGTTTAGAGTATCATAAGATATAGATATTGCTACTTCATCATTCCTGATTAGGGTATTGTAATCTATACTTGCATCAAAACCGGATTCGAAACTTAAAGTACCGGTTTCTGGCCATATTTTATCAATACCATCAAATGGGGGTATATTAATTGCTCGATAGTAAAAAGAAAGACTGTCGTTGTAATGTTCATAAAGCTCAAATTTAAACCCATAGAAAGCCCATTCTGATCGGGTTTCATCACAAAATCTAACACTATTTTCATCTACGGTCCATGTATTGGTAGAAAGCAGATTGATGAGTTTTTGGTGTTCAGAAATAGCGGGTATGATTTCATCAGTTTCCTGCTGATTGCAGGAAAAAATAATAATAGAGGTGAGAAATAAGATACCTAAACACCGCAAAAACAAAAAAGGCAGCATAAAGCTGCCTTACATTTACTTTTAATATTTTTACTGGGCATTTAAAGTAAAGGACCAGTCTCCTTCTACTGATGCACTTTCTTCAGGGATAGTAAAAGTTAATGTTGCAGTAGTCCCATCATTATCGATATCTATTACAATATCATCATCACGGGTTATTTGATTTGTATTTGGGTTGTCAGTATCTCCATTAAATCTCCACGTGCCGCTTGTAGCCCAAACTCTTTCAAATCCTTCAAAATCAGGAAGATTAGTAACCGTGTAGTTTCCTCTTTGAGGATCGCTGCTGTTTACAGTAAACTCTATTGTAAACCCTGCTTCTGCCCATTCAGATCTTGTTTCATCGTTGTTAGTAACGCCGGATTCATTTACACCCCAGCTTCCCTCCAATTCAGTAGCTGCTTCTAAAAATGGATTATCAGCTGGTGGTGGATTATCATCTTCACCATTTCCATTCCCTGAATCATCTGGTCCACAGCTCATGAAAATCACAAGCGAAGCTATCGCAAATAGTGAGAGTAGTTTTGTTAGTTGCTTCATAATAAGTTGTTGTATAGATTAAGATTAGGTTTAAACTATAAAAATACTTTTTTTTTTGAACTATAAAAATTCCGGAAACTATAAGTTGGCCATGAACATAGATTTACATAGAGTCCGAAATAAAAAAAGGCATCCATTTGGTTGCCTTTATATCTTTTAAGAGAGTATTATTTATTTACTAAAGCTAAAAGACCATTCTCCAGGAACTGAAGCTGCTTCTTCTGGAACAGTAAAGGTAAATGTCGCACTTGTACCTGATACATTTACACTCATTTGAATTCCATCACTTCTAATTACTCTACCTGTATTAGGGTCTTCATCTGTTCCGTCAAATTCCCAGCTTCCGCTTTCAGGCCAGATTCTTTCAAATCCTTCAAACTCTGGAAGATTGCTAACGGAAAACGTACCTGACATATAATTGTCAGTATCGGTAACATTGAGAGTAACTGAGAAACCAGCTTCTTCCCATTCTGATCGAGTTTCGCCATTATTGGTTACTCCACCAGCGTTTACTCCCCAGGTACCTGATAGAGCTTCAGCTGCATCCTGTGCCGGAGGGTTTTCTGGAGTGGGATCGTCATCACCACCTCCACCATCGTTTCCACCACAGCTCATGAATATGATCAAAGAAGCTATCGCGAATAAGGAAAGTAGTTTTGTTAAATGCTTCATTTTAATTGTTGTTATTGATTAAGAAATTTTGTTGTTACTATCAAAAATAGTTTTTTTCTATGATTTTACCTATTTAGAAATTAAATATTTACAGTTATTTAAAATTGGAAATATTCAATTCTCTATCGGAAAAATCAAACTCAAAACGTGAATTAGAGGCAATTATTATATTTTTTTGACCTAGTAAAGGCTTTATTTCCTCTCTATACCAATCAATTCCCTGGGAATCCATATTTGCAGTTGGTTCATCTAGTAGAATCAATTCACTTTCGAAAAAAAGAGCCATTGATAATTTTAGTCTCGATTTCATTCCTGAAGAGAAATTTTCAATAGGTTTATCAAGGGAGTGTTCAAGAAGAGCTCTTCTGGCCATTTCCGTAATTTCTATTTTGGGGATCTTAAATTTTGAATGGAAAATTAGATGTTCTCTTAATGTGAGCTCTTCGATAAGGTTTAAATAGGGAGCAGAAAAGCTAATATACTGGGGAATCTCCCATTCGTGTAACGGCTTATTTTCCAGAATGTGAGAAACTTTACCCTTAGAAGCTTCATTAAATGTACTTATTATCTTCAATAATGTACTTTTCCCAGATCCGTTTGGTCCAGTAATAGCTACACATTGATTGTGGTCTATTTCAAAGTCCAGCTTTCTAAAAATCCAGTTCCTTTTAAATCGCTTCCCTAGATTTTCTACTTTAATTCTCATTATTCGAAGCCTTTCATAATGCCTCTTTCAGATCCCTTGATAAAATCCAATATAGCATTACGTTCTTCTGAATCTTTAAAATCTTCTTCGATTCTTTTGATAGCCTTTGTAGTATTTAGTTCGCTTAAGAATATGGTTCGGTAGATTTCCTGAATTTCATTCAGCCTTGTATTGTCAAACCCTCTTCTTTTTAATCCTATGGCATTAATACCACTGTAACTCAGGGGTTCTCTTGCTGCAGTTACAAAAGGAGGGACATCTTTTCTTACTAGGGATCCACCGGCAATCATCGCGTGTTTACCTATTCTGACAAACTGCCTGACTGCTGCTGTACCACCAATTACTACATTATCATGAATCTCTACATGCCCTGCTACCTGAACAGAATTAGATAAAATAACATGATTCCCTAATTCGCAATCATGGGCAATATGAACATAAGCCATGAGTAATGAATCGGATCCAATTACCGTGTGGTTTTTATCTTTAGTTCCTCTTGAAATTGTGACAAACTCCCGAATATTAGTATTATCACCGATGACTGTAATTGTTTTTTCACCTTCAAATTTTAAATCCTGAGGTGTACAGGAGATCTGAGCTCCGGGATAAATTTTACAGTTTTTTCCAATTCTGGCACCTTCCCATATACAAGCATTGGGTCCTATCCAAGTTCCATTGTCTATTTCAACATCTTTATCAATGTAAGCAAATGGTTCAATTATGACATTTTTACCAATTTTGGCATCAGGGTGTATGTATGCGTTGTTTGTACTCATTCATCTTTTTTTACAAGGACAGCAGTCATTATACCTTCACAAACCAGATTATTTCCTACATATGCACTGCCTTTCATTTTGACAAAACCTCTCCTGATCGGAGCTAAAAGTTCACATTTAATAATCAAAGTATCTCCTGGAAATACCATTTTTCTAAACTTGAAATTTTCAATTCCTAAAAAGTAAGTCCAGTAATTTTCTGGATCAGGCACAGAATTTAAAGCTAAAATACCGCCAATTTGTGCTGTAGCTTCTACTTGTAGCACTCCCGGCATTACTGGATTTCCGGGGAAATGACCCTGAAAGTAGGGTTCATTGAAAGTTACATTTTTGATACCTGCTACAGTTTCATCATCCAGGTGGAAAATCTTATCAATCAATAGAAACGGATATCTGTGAGGTAGAATATTGGCGATTTTATTGATATCAATAACAGGTGGTAACTTAGGATCATATTGAGGAATATTACTGTGTGTAGTTTCTTCCATCAGTTTTTTGATCCTTTTTGCAAACGCAATATTTGCGGCATGACCAGGCCTTGCGGCCAGTATTTGAGCTTTTATCGGCCTACCAATTAATGCAAGATCACCTACAACATCCAATAATTTATGTCGGGCAGGTTCGTTTTTATATCTTAATTCAACATTATTCAATATACCCTCTTTCTTGACCTCTATTTTAGGTTTATTGAGAAGGTTTGCTAAATAGTCCAACTCTCCTTCTTCGACCATTCTGTCAACCACAACGATAGCATTTGATACGTCACCACCTTTGATAAGGTTCGCTTTATACAATTGCTCTATTTCGTGAAGGAAAACAAATGTTCTGGCTGAACTTATTTCTTTCGGAAAATCTGATAAATTATTA
>CAYTFO010000022.1:0-2228 GCA_964437135.1 uncultured Roseivirgaceae bacterium
GTAAAAGATGTATATGGACTTAAATTGTTATTTATCAATAATTTACGAAGGTTTTCATCAGGCGTAGATTCGATTACCTTTTTATTTCCTAAATAATCTTTTACATACACTTTATACATAATGAGATTAACCTGAAAACCACTATATAGTTATCAGGATTTTGTAATTTTTCCCCAATTCAATTCGGCTTGTTTCATTAGTTCTTTTTCATTTTCATTCCATGACTTTAGTGTATTGGTGAAAAAGAAATTGTAAAAAAGATATAGTTTACCATCCACTATTTTATAAGTTTCAGGATCGATTTTAACCTTTGATCCATCTGCACCCATTGCATAAGCACACCAGCCTCCATATTGAGGAAGATATTTCTTTGGATCCAGCTTAAATAATTCGAGGTTTTTAGAGCTTTCAAAATAATAGTACACGTCATTAATTTTGACTGAGTATTTTTCAGAACCCCTCACTGGTTTATCATTAAAATAAGACATTGGATCGTAGCTATTTACACCGATTCCACCGATTGCATTAGTGGGATTTTGGGCAAATAATAATTGTGAGAAAAGAACAATTGATGTAAAAATAAATATCTTCATTTAGTAATATACGAAGAACCTTATCTGTTGATTTATTTAGGGCTCAATATTACATTAATTGTCAGCAGGACTACAAATCAGAGTTTACATGCAGTAAATTGTCGTTCTTTTTTATCAGGTAAAGAATACCAGTAACCCGTAACTTCCTTGTTATCGCCCCATTTCAACCGTGATGCCTGTGGATATTTTTTTCTAATATACAGTCTGGTTTTTCTTCTTAGATATTCTTCGTCTTTAGTGATCATTCTTCTGATGCGTTCATCATTAAAACCGACCACTTCATCTACACCCTTATTGCTCTTTAGTTTTTATGGCTTTTTCATTCTTTTCAGATTTTGCAGAATAATCAAAACTATCTTTTTTAATAAATAGAAGCTTATCGGGAGCTTTTTCTTTTGAGGTATAGCCAGAAATCAATCGAGATAGTTGATTGCTGTTTTTAACTATAATTGGGATTATTTGCGCTCTGTGTTTTTCCATGAAATCATCGAATTCAGCTGTATTTTCAAATTCGATTTCTCCAAAAGCACCTTTCTTACGTAGCAATTGGGCAATAGTTACATAATCTTCCCTTGAGTTGAACAGAACATTTTTTGGAAGGGGGAGGTTTTCATTTTCTATTTCTTCCTTACTTGCTAATCTGAGAGTATTTTCTTCTTTGATTTCGTCAAGAAACCAGCGACATGCAAGTTCATTTAACCCTGAATTTGAAGTTATAGCAGCGAGAGTGCTAATTTCTGACATATCCAGTTGTTCAAAAATTCCGTCTGATAGAATGTTTGCTTCTAAGGCGCGCAATCCGGATTTTTTAGCTTCTTTCACATTGGTTGGAGAAGTATCAACCATTATATAGTAAATATCATATTCTTTAAACTTCCTTGCCAACTTTCTTGCCAATTCATTGGCACCTACTATGACTACACCCTGAGGTTCATCTTGCTTGACACCAAGAAGACCTGCTATCCATTTAGCAGAAGAACCCTGTATTACTACAGTTCCAACTATGATCAGGAATACAAGAGGAAGAAGTAATTCAGCCTCATGGTTATCCACTCCTGTAGAAACCCTTTGAAGGTTTATTGAAAAAAGGGAAGCTACTGCAGCCGCAACTATACCTTTCGGACCTATCCAGGAAATAAATAGTTTTTCCTTAAACGTGAGTTTTGATTTTATTGTACTTAAAAATACACCTAAAGGTCTTATTGCAAAAATGGCTACTGCAAAAAGAAGAAGACTATTTACACCTAATTTTTCAATTTGGTCAAGATTTATTCTGGAGGAGAGCAGAATAAATAAAACGGAAATGAGAATCAAAGAAATGTCTTCCTTAAAGGAAGAGATCTTTTTTAATTCATCAATTTTAGAATTTGCGAGTATTATCCCCATCATAGTTGCTGCCATAAGTCCGGCTTCAGTGTGAATAATTTCAGCAAAGGCAAAGGTAAAAATCACCAGTCCAAGTGTAAATACATTTCTTAGGTAACTTGGTAGTAGATTGTTTTTCAATAAATAATAAAGAAATAAAGCACTTAACGCACCAACTACAATACCTGCGGATATTGTAATAAAAAATTCCTTAAAAATTTCAAATGGATATTCCGATCCGTGCTCACTAGAGACAATAAACTCATACAT
>CAYTFO010000022.1:2238-30769 GCA_964437135.1 uncultured Roseivirgaceae bacterium
ACAGCAATCAAAGCTCCAAATGGATCTATTAAAATACCTTCCCACTTCAGAATTGCATTGACATTGGAGTTGGGACGTACATTTCTGATGATTGGTGTAACTACAGTAGGGCCCGAAACGATTATGAGTGCACCAAATAAAAACGCCATTTTCCAACTCACCCCCATTAAAAAATGAGCTGCGAGACCACCTCCCAGAAAAGTCACTAGAGCTCCAACAATCAGTAAGTTTCTTACAACACCAGCCTGACTTCTTATTTCGCTTATATTGAGTGTTAACCCACCCTCAAATAGAATTACTCCTACAGCAATACTGACGAAAGCAAACAATAAATCTCCTGAAAAAATAGCATCACCATCAACAAGTTTGGTGCCATCTTCAGTAAAGAACATAGATAAAGGTCCAATGGCTAATCCAATTAAAATCAATGGCAATATGGCTGGTTGTTTGATTTTCCATGCAATCCATTGACTAAAAATTCCCAGAACTAATATTGCAGCTAATTCTATCATAAATTATGTATGTAAACAAAGTAATCAATAGAATATCATAAATGTTGGTTTTCATTTAAATAACTTTAAAAAATTTTGATCGTATTTAGTTTTGGTTATAATTTCATTATTTAATATTTCGGTTATTTCATAGAAACGATAATTAATCATTGCAAAAGGTATAATGATTCCATCATTTATAAGAGTTTTTTTTATCCTTATTATCTCCTTGTCAATAGTTATAGGATTGAATGCTCAGAGAATTGACATTAAGCCTGTTGAGTACAAGTTAAATCCAGATACAGTTTTCAATTTCAGTCCCGAACAGGTCATAAAATATGATTTTAAATCACTACCTAAAATAAAAAAAACAACCAATGAAAAAGAGCTAGAAGAGCTTCCTCGACTTACTATCGAAGATATTAGCTTCAAAAGAACAAATGAAAATAAAGCAAAAACTTTCAAGTTTGATTCGGATACTGTAGAAATAGAATTTCCTGAATGGGAACAGATAAATGAACCTGTATTCAAAGATGATGCAATCAGATATATAAAATATCTTGATGTAGTGCAGGGGCTCAATTCTTCTTACATCCGCGATATGATTCTGGATGAGCGTGGGTACATGTGGTTTGCAACTAATGGTGTGGGGCTATCAAGATATAATGGAAGCTACATTCAGACATTTACTGAAGAAAATGGTCTTGCTAACATGAGAGTTTATGACCTTCTTGAAGATAGGGATGGAAATATTTGGATTGCCACATATGGGGGTGGGATCAATATTTTCAATGGAAAGGAAATGATCAATATCTCAAGTAAGCATGGGCTGCCAAATGACTTTGTTTTAGAACTTGAAGAAGGTCCCGAGGGAAATATTTATGTAGCTTTGGAGGGTGGCAGTATAGTTTACCTTGATAAAAATACAATTACTGTTCACAAATTTCTTGACGAAAAAGTATCAATTATTGATGACTTACTTTATGACTCTAAAGGGATACTTTGGATAGCTTCCGATATTGGTTTTTATTCATTAAAGGATAGTCTTTTGTCAGAGTATTATTTTAGTGAAATAGAGATTAATGGTTCTTATTATGTTTTTGAAGATAGTAAGAAAATAATATGGATTTCTACAGATAAGGGTATCCTAAAAACCGATGCTTCAAATTTTTGGATTTTTAATCCTGATAATATTCTCGATAATTATCCTGTTTACGAAATCTTAGAAAATGAAAAAGGAGAACTTTATTTTGCAACTTATGGAAACGGAGTATTAAAGAAATCAAAGAAAAATCTCGTACACTACAATAGAAAGCAAGGGATGAGCCTGGATTATCATTATTCCTTATGTACAGACAAAAGTGGAAATATCTGGGTAGGTTCAGATGGAGGAGGAGTTTCCATTATTTACCCGAATCTATTTGAGTTTTTTCAGAAAGACATCAACTTCTTCACTGATTATGTAATGGATATAGTTGAGGATGAGAAAGGTAGACTTTGGTTTGCAACGTTTGGTGATGGTATAGTAATAATGGATAAAGATTACTACTACCACCTTTATTCAAAAGAGTTGCCATCAAACACTCTCGTATCTATTGAATCAGACCAGGAAGGGAATATTTGGACTTCAACTGCTGATGGTCAGGGCATTTACAGAATTTCTGAAGATAAAATTGAGGTATTTTCTGATAAATCAGGCTTAAAAGACAATTATGTGTCAACTATAACAATAGATAAAGACAAATCTGTTTGGTTAGGTGATTACAGAAAAGGATTTAGTAAAATAAAAGATGATACTTTACTTAACTTTAACCCTTCAGGGATTTTGACTAACCATGATGTTAGATCCATAGCTGTTGATAACGATAATAACAAATGGCTGGTAACAGACGGACAGGGGATACTAAAAATCAATCAGCAAACTGCTTATCATTACAATCAGGAATCTGGTTTACCTGATAATTTTTTCAATACTGTTTTTACAGGATACGATTCAATTGTGTGGTTTGGATCTTTAAAATCAGGCCTGTTTTATCTTGAAGGGGATGATTTTTACAAACTTATGTCAATTTATGATTATGAGGAATACCCAATTTATAGCATTATTGAGGATACTTATGAAAATATGTGGATTGGTACAGAAAAAGGATTGATTGTTTTCAGTAAAAATTCAAATATTTCAGAAGAAAAAGTTGAATTGATCTACCTGGATCATAAAGATGGATTGAAATCTACTGACTTTCAAATCAATAGTGCTTTTAGAGATAATAAAGGAGATCTCTGGTTTGGTACAGGTAAGAACCTCACTAAATTGAATATACAGGTTTTTAATGATTGGATTTCAAAAAAATCATCGCCAGAATTAGATATTTTATCAATTCAGCTAGATGATGAAACTCCTTTTTTTAAGCAGAAAATAAAAGCGTATAAAAAATATAACTATGAAAGTGTAATTCCGTGGTTCAAACTGCCTGATAAACTTAAAATTAGTTCAGAAATTCGTAGAATCACTTTTAAATTTTCAGCCATAGAATGGTTTAATCCAGATGATTTGGAATATAGTTACAGGGTCATTGGATTGGATAATAAATGGAATACTATAGATAATACTCAAGTAGAGTTAATTGACCCGGAATACGGTGATTTCACTTTCCAGGTAAGAGTGAAAGATTCCACCGGCACATGGAGTCAGCCTGTATCGTTCAGTTATGAAGTCCTTACCCCCTGGTATATCTCCTGGTGGGCAATACTATTTTATATCATTTCATTTTTGATAATAATTGGTCTTTACATCAATTATCGAAATAAGCAGATAAAAATACGACGAAAAGAGTTAGAAGAAGAGGTTTCAAAAGCAACTCAAAAATTGAATAAGACTAACAGTGATTTAAAGGTTCTAAATTCTAAGATTTTAAAACAGAAAGATGAATTAAAGGATGCTCTGGAAAATTTAGAAAAAACACAAAATAAACTTGTTGAAACTGAAAAAATGGCATCTTTGGGTGTGATGTCTGCCGGGATTGCACATGAAATCAATAATCCACTGAATTACATAAAAGGTGGTTCATTTAGTTTAAGGCAAATGATGGAAGAAGACAATTTGAAGAATTCAGCTGAATATTTTCAGTTCCTTGAGGCAATTGATGCGGGTGTTCACAGGGCTTCTCAAATTGTGAAAAGCTTAAATCATTTTTCCAGACAAAATAAATCCTACGATAATCATTGTAACATTCACCAAATCATTGAAAATTGCCTAATGATTATATCAAACCAGACCAAAAACAGGTTGACGATTGAAAAAAAATACACTTCTGAAAATCATATTTTAACCGGCAATGAGGGCCAATTACATCAAATGTTTTTGAACATATTGACAAATGCTGAGCAGGCAATTCTTGATGAAGGAACTATTACAATTGAAACAGAAAGTGTGGGAAGGTTTTTCACTATTCTTGTAAAAGATACAGGGCAGGGTATCTCAAAAGAAAACTTAAATAAAATCAAGGATCCATTTTTCACAACAAAAGAACCAGGAAAGGGAACAGGTCTGGGACTATATATCACTCACTCAATTATTGAAAATCATAAAGGAACTATTGATTTTACATCGGTGGTAGGGGAAGGAACTGAAGTTTTTATTAAATTACCTTTAGACCAGAACTAATAGTTACAAAAATGATCAACGTCCTTTATGTTGATGACGAAGAATTTAACCTAATTGTCTTTAAACACAGTTTTAAAAAAGACATACACGTTATTACTGCAGCTTCTGCAGTAGAGGCCTTGAAGATAATTGAATCATATAAAGAGATAGATGTTGTCGTATCTGATATGAAAATGCCTGACATGAACGGTATCGAGTTCATTAAAAAAGCAAAGTCCGAATTACCAGATATACCTTACTTTATACTTACAGGTTTCGATGTGAATAATGAAATTGATGATGCGATGAAAAGCCATCTTATTTCTAACTACTTCAGCAAGCCTATGGATATTGATGCAATAGAAACTACTATTAGAAGTACAGTCAATTGAATTTACTAATATAAACTTAATGTTAACTTTTTTTTGTAACTTTCCCTTGGCAAGTTTAAAACAAGGTAACAATTTTCCATAAGATGACAGAAGAATGGATTCGCTATGACGAGGAAGATCTCAGGTCTAGTTTCATGATTTCTAATTTAGGCAGGGTTAAAAGCTTTCCCCGAACTAACCCAGATAAGCCTATTTTATTAAAAGGGTATAAGAATGCAGGCTATCATTGTATTCCTACCCGAAATATCGGAGGCAAAAATACGTTGAGGTATGTGCACAAGTTGGTTGCGAACCTTTTCGTACCTAACCCTAATAATCATAGGTATATAATTTTTAAAGATAGGAACAGAAGTAACTGCAGAGCTGATAACTTAGAGTGGGTTGATTATGATACTTACAAAGCCTACAGAAAAGAATTCAGCAAGTCGGTTTATGATTATCGACCCAATTTCAAGCCAAATCCTAAGTTAACTCCAGCAAAAGTTAAGCTGCTGAAAAAAATGATCAATGACCCAAATCGAAAAACAAGGTACAAGATCATTGCTAAACAATTTGGTATTTCGCTGGGAACGCTTTTTGCAATTAAAAGAGGAGAACACTGGAGTGAAGTTAAAGAGTAGGTTAAGCTAATATTTCCGGTATTATATCTTAAATTTATGTTTGCGGTAAATACTCTGCATGCATACAATATTTATATTTTCCTCCGATACCTTTGCTTAACTTTCACCAAGAGCTAAGACAAAGTCATGACCATAACTATAAAACAAAGGTTAATCCTGTTTTCTGTAATTATATTCATAATTCTGAATTTCATAGGGTTTTATGCATATTTATCATTTTCAGAAGTCAAAAAACTATCAGATATAAAAGATAGTGTATCTAATCTTCAAACCCTATCCAAGGATTTGAAAGAAAGTGAAAAGAATTTTTTGCTGGCGGATTTAACTGATCCTGCCTTTTATGAAAATAACACCAGTAATCATATAATAAGCTTTTCCAATACAGTTAGCGAACTTCAGAATAAAATTGAGGCTCTTAAAGAGTTTGATTTTATAAAAACCAATGGTTTAGAGGAAGATCTTAATGAACTCAAATTAATTGTACTTGAATATGATGCAATTTTTCAAAACCTTGTAAATGCAAAACTACAAAGAGGTTTTAAGGATTACGGTTTAATTGGTGCTTTAAGGGAAAATGTTCATGACCTGGAGTATAATGTTTCTACCTTATGGTTAGAGGTTAAAGTT
The DNA here is from genome assembly GCA_964437135.1 of uncultured Roseivirgaceae bacterium. Lineage (GTDB taxonomy): Bacteria > Bacteroidota > Bacteroidia > Cytophagales > Cyclobacteriaceae > CAYTFO01. The sequence continues at coordinate 8,012 of CAYTFO010000022.1, forward strand.
CTAACCTTAAGAAGACATGAAAAAGACTATTTGCTCAGAAATGACATCAAATATCAAGATCGATTGGCAGGAGTGGTAAACGAAATCATGTCTGCAATCAATGATCCAAAGCAGCAGCAGAATGTACAAAACTATAAAGCTTCATTCGATAATGTCGTTCAGATAGATAATGTAATCGGTTATACAGATTCTACGGGTATAAGAGGGGATTTGAATAAGGTAATATCATTGATTGAACCTGCAACTAATAAATTGGTAAATCAAATTGATAATGAAATAGAAGAATCCAGATCGCAGTCAATTTTGATACTTTATATTGTAATACTGGCAATGATTTTGATTTCTGTAATTTATTCGATTTTTATCATCAGAAGAATCAATAACTCTATTTCCAGTGCAAATAATAGCTTCAAGAAAGTTTCAAAAGGTCATTTATACCACAATATTGAGATTTTCAGAAATGATGAAATGGGTCAGTTATTGGAGAATGTGAAAGTGATGATCAATAAAATAAATGAAGTTATTACTAAACTTAAATCCAGTAACCAGGAAGTAACTTTGGCCAGTAAAGAACTGTTGGATTCATCACTATCATTATCAGATAGTGCTAATAACCAGGCTTCCTCTTTGGAAGAGATCTCCGCTTCTATGGAAGAGATGGTGGCTTCTATTGAACAAAACACTTCAAATTCAAATAAGACTCAAAAAATTGTATCTGAAAGTTTCAAGGAATTGGATGAATGTACACAATTAACAGAAGAAACTTTTATTTCAATGGATCTGATAACATCAAAAATTAATGTAATCAGTGATATAGCAAGGCAAACCAATTTATTAGCATTAAATGCGGCAGTAGAAGCTGCTAGGGCAGGAGATCATGGAAAAGGTTTTGCTGTAGTTGCTTCAGAAATAAGAAGATTAGCAGAACGAAGTCAGGAGGCAGCAAAAGAGATAGATGAAGTCTCTGAAAAAGGTGTTAAGGTAGCTGAGAATACAAAAAACAGACTTTCTGAAGTTAATGGAAAGATACAGTCTACAAGTACACTAATAGAAGAAATAACAAAATCAAGTAATGAACAGAACAATGGAGTAGGTCAAATAAATGCTTCTGTTCAAAACCTCAACAGTATCGTACAACAAAACGCATCCCTGGCTGAGGAAATGTCAGCCAGTAGCCAGGAGTTGTACAATTACAGTAAGGAAATGCTAGATTTAATTGCTTACTTTAAAACTAGTTCTGATATAGACGAATCAGAGAAGTTTTATAAAGGAAAATTGGAAAAGGATATAAAAAAGGCACTCTCCAAACCATCAGGAAATAATCGCAAGAAAGAAGAGTACCAAACCTATTAGGATTCCATAATTTCAACTTTTTCCATTACATCACCCTGTCTTATACCATCTATTAAGTCAAGTCCTTCGGTGACTTTCGCAAAGACGGTATGGTTTCGATCAAGATGTGCGGTATTTTGTCTGCTGTGACAAATAAAGAATTGTGATCCACCTGTATTTCGTCCGGCATGAGCCATCGATACAACTCCACGATCATGGTATTGATTATCTCCATCAAGTTCACAATCGATAGTGTAACCAGGACCGCCTGCACCAGTTCCATGAGGGCATCCTCCCTGAATAACGAAGTCCGGTATTACTCTATGGAATGTTAACCCATCATAGAATCCTTTTTCGGCCAGTGAGATGAAATTTTTTACCGTGTTGGGTGCATCTTTTTCAAAGAATTCCAATGTAAGGGAACCTCCATTTTTAAGTTGAATTTTTGCTTTTTTCATGTAAATAGATTTTTAAAACGAATATATCAAAAATATAACTTCAATGTCCAGACAATATGTGAAATCATTCGTATAATTAAATACAATCGATTGTATTATGATGTCGTTAATTATATTTAATTTATAAACCACCAATGAAAACTGAAGTCAATGTCATAATGATTAAAGACAGATATACTCAAAAGAGGTATGTGATGGATTTCAGTACTTTTCAAAAAGTTAAAGAGATTGTCACTTTTTATAATGATAGCATTTACAATTTGCCCGATGATCTAATGGTTGAACTGAGAACTTCTTTAGATTGTGAGGATTGGGAAACAGTGAATCTAAATCACCTTGTATTTCTTAATTAATTGCTTTTCTTGTCATTTTATCCCAATGACGAATATCATATGAATATATCTTCATATGACGAATATTTGTAAGAACCAATTCAGATACAATGGAATACAATAGGGTGCATTTTATTTCAGAGGAATCATTTTTGTCTTTATACCCTGAGTATGAGGAAACAAACATATTAGATGAAATCAGAAGTAAGGACTTTTCCAGGTTAGATCAAAATAATCATGTTTACCTTGATTATACTGGAGGCGGGTTATATTCAGAATCGCAGATAAGAAAACATTATGAAATGCTTCGAACAGGTGTTTTTGGTAATCCTCACTCAACAAATCCAACTTCGGTTTCTGCTGAACAATTAGTAAATGAAACAAGAACATCTATATTAAATTACTTTAATGCTGATGACTATTATTGCATTTTCACCCAAAATGCAACTGGAGCATTAAAGATAGTCGGGGAAAGCTATCCGTTTAACTCTAATAGTTTCCTATTACTAACATTCGATAACCACAACTCAGTAAATGGAATAAGAGAATATGCTAAAAACAAGGGAGCTGACTTTTCCTATAGTGCAATCAACTACGAGGATTTACATTTCAATAAATCTGCTCTTCAGAAAAATCTTAATTCGTATGAGAATTTTTCGAAAAAACTATTTGCATATCCCGCACAATCTAATGTATCTGGGGTAAAACATGATCTTGGCTGGGTCAAGTATGCACAGGAAAGAGGCTGGCATGTTCTTTTAGATGCGTCTGCTTTTGTTCCTACTGATAAACTTGATCTTTCAATAGTTAAGCCTGAATTTGTATCCATGTCATTTTACAAAATGTTTGGATATCCAACAGGATTGGGAGCATTATTAGTAAGAAAAGATACATTCCATATTTTGGAAAAGCCATGGTTTGCAGGAGGTACGGTAACACTGGCATCTGTCATGGCGGACCGACATTTTTTGGAAAATAATCATGCAAAGTTTGAGGATGGAACGATCAACTATCTAAACATTCCTGCACTCAAAATTGGTATTGATTTTATAAGGGAAATAGGTATTGAGACTATTAACAAAAGAGTAAGAATTCTCACAGATTACTTCTTAAATGAAGTCAAAAAAATCTGCCACAGCAATGGCCAGCCGTTGATACAGGTCTTCGGACCTAAGAATACCGACAATCGAGGGGGAACGATAATACTTAATTTCTTTGATAGAAACGGGGAGGTAATTCCTTTTTATGAAATAGAGCGAATAACAAATAAAAACAATATCTCAATTAGATCAGGATGTTTTTGTAATCCTGGAATAGATGAAATCAACCATCACTTGCGAGGTGATAGAATTTTAGAATTTTTTGACTCCAGGGATGGAGGAAATTATCATGATATGGTGAGATACCTCGAAAAAATGAGAGGTGCAATTCGTGTTTCTTTCGGAATAGCTTCCAATTTTAAGGATGTTCAAACTTTCTTGAATTTGATGCATGGGATGTTGAAGTAGTAGAAGTGGTCTAAACTCTGATTTTCTTTGAACAAAGATCATTCATATTTCAACTTTGTTAATTCATTCTGTATTAGTTATACAAAAATGAAACTAATATATTATATTCACGTTTGTATAACTAATCTTTTTAAATATGGGAAAAGGTGGAAATCTTGGTGAACTTGAAGAGTTGGTTTTATTGACTGTAGGCTCTTTGACGGATAATGCTTATGGTGTATCTGTTATGGATGAAATCAAAAATAAGACAGGAAGAGATCTAAATGTAAGTGCAATACATGCAGTTTTAAAAAGACTGGAAGCTAAGGGATTTGTAAATTCATATATGGGTGGAGCAACAAACGAAAGGGGAGGAAGAAGAAAACGAATGTTTTCACTAACTTCAGCCGGAAAGAAAGTGCTGGATCAATCGATGCAATACAGGCTCGAGCTCTATAAAAGTATACCAGATATATCCTTCAACTTTAGTATATAGTGAACACCCAACCTCCAAAATGGGCAATTAAATTCCTACATTGGTATTGTAATCCTGATCTTATAGAGGAAATAGAAGGGGATATTTATGAGATTTATGACAGGAATGTAAAAAATGGAACAATAAAGAAAGCCAAAATCAATTTCGTCTGGAATGTGATAAGGTTCTTCAGATACTCAAATATAATTAGGTCAAACTCAATTTTTAGAAACATGAATCAATTAACTCTTTTCAAAAGCTATTTGAAAATCGGTTTTCGAAATATCAAAAAGCATTGGGTAACGTCTCTGATCAACGTTTTCGGATTATCAATAGCAATCGGACTTGCCGTTACAGTTTTCATTTTTCTTGATGTCCAATTCAACTGGGACAAATTCCATGCTAACTCTGAACGTATATATCAAATCACAAATTATGTTCAGGAGGAAACAGATGAGGTATTATGGGGAGATAGCCTAATTTAGTTGGGTCCACAAATGAAACTCGATCATAGCATTGTGGAAGACTATGTACGATTCGAGTTTACCAATGCAAGTGTAAAATATGAAGACAAAGTATTTAGTGAGTTTTTTATATTTACAGACCACGGTTTTCTGACGAACTTTTTTGATTTTCCAATATTAGCTGGTCGTAGAGATGCATTAAGTGATAAAAAGAGTATTGCTATCAGTAAGGATATGGCAATAAAATATTTTGCAGATGAAGATCCTCTTGGAAAGGAGCTTTCATTTAAGTTTCCAAATGGAAAAATCACAAGATTTATAGTTGGAGTAGTACTTGATCAATATCCCGATGAAAGTAGTTTTGGACATAAATTTTATATTCCCATTGATAATTTCTTTGATATAAACCCTGATGAAGAAAAAGGCTGGGATTACATGACAGATGCCACATTTTTGTTGCTTCAAAAAGGGTCGAGTTCAAGTCAGTTGGAGGAATCTTTTCCAAAATATGTGGAAACACAGAACAATACTAATCCAGAATGGAGAATTACCGGATTCAAACTATTCAATTTACCAGATATCTCTACCAATAGTTTTCAGATTAGTAGCTCTGTGATTGGTGGGAGTCATCCTGCAAGTAGATTAGCGTTAGCATTTGTTGCCGGACTTCTGCTTCTTTTAGCTTCATTCAACTACATGAATATATCCATAGCATCATCAACTAAAAGACTACGGGAGATCGCAATAAGGAAAGTTATGGGTGGTTTGAGAAAGAATCTCATTCATCAGTTTATGCTTGAAAACATGTTGTTATCTTTCTTTGCTTTGATCATGGGTACTTTATTGAGTTATTTTTTATTTCTACCAGGATTTAATGAAGCTATTCCGATTACAATACCATTCAAATTTAGTTCTCCACTTACAGCTATTTGGTTTTTTGGAGGCCTAATGCTGGTCATAACCTTTTTATCAGGAGCTTATCCATCAATTTTCATCTCAAAATTTAAACCGATATCTATTATGAGTGGAAATGAAAAAATTGGACAGAAGACATTATTTAGTAAAATACTTTTAGGTTTTCAGTTCTGCTTTTCATTCGTAACTATTGTTGGATCACTTGTTTTCACCGAACAGGCAATGATTTTTGAAAATAAGGACTGGGGTTATGATCCTGCCAATATATTTTCATTATCAATATATGATAAATCAAATGCCGAGAGGTTTAAAGCAGAAATGCTTAAGAATCCTAATGTTGTTTCAGTCCCCTTATCAAATGGACAGATTGGATTGTGGAATTCGTTTCAAAGATTTGATCATTTGGGTAGTCAGTATCAAACTGTTCATTACAAAGTAGATGAAAACTATTTCGAAACGCTCAACCTCAGATCAAAAGAAGGAAGATGGCTTACCGGATCACAAGCAGATCAACAACAAAATGTGGTGGTTAATGAAGTTTTTGTAGAAAAAATGGCCTGGGATGACCCAATCAATCAATCTTTTACTATCGACACGGTGAGAAGAACAGTAGTAGGTGTTGTTCAGGATTTCGTTTATGATGATTTTTATTCTAAGCTTGATGCTGTCCTTTTCTCTGGCCTTGGGGATAATAAACCAACATATGTTACAATTAAAACAACGCCAAATAGCATTTCAAGTGTCGACGAGGAAGCAAGACAGTCATGGTTCGATATTGCTCCTAATGATCCATATGAGCGCAAATATCAGGAGGATGTATTTGATTACTTTTTTCAGGAAAACCAGGCAAATATTGCCATCATGGTTGTAATATGCATAATAGCCATAATTCTGGCCAGCCTGGGATTATATGGGTTACTGTCATTTAATATTCAGAGAAGGCTAAAGAAGTTTAGTATAAGAAAAGTATTGGGAGCCGGACCAAAAACCATAATCAGTATTGCAGGTAAACAATATTTGATAATTGTTTTAATAGCATTTGTTATTGGAGCTTCAGTAGGATATATGTGGATCAACCAACTTGTAACTTCTATATTTCCCGATCCATCCAGTACCGGTCCTTTGCCCTTTATTGTATCTATATCCGTGGTTATTGTTATTATTGTTCTTACTATCGGGGGACAGATATACCAGGCAATGAAAGTTAATCCGGTGGATAATTTAAGGCATGAATAAATAAGATTAAAAATATCAAAAAATAGGTCATAGAAGCAATTTTATGACCTTTTTTTTTGATCTTTTATTATTTGATCTTATTAAAAATAATATTTGCTTCTGATTTAAAAATCTATTTAATTACTTAATATTGGTCACCCAACCCTAATCTAACCTATGCTAACTTATATTCTTCTAATCGCTCTTGGAATCTTTTTATTAGCTTCTGTTCGATTTGTTATAAAGTCCAAAAATCTGATAAAAAGAGTCGAGAAAAAACTCCCTGATATCATAAATCAACCAGTTTCTGAGTGGTCTAGGGAATTTCTTGAAAGGAAAAGAGCTGTGGTTGATCCTTTTGCTGATGACATTGTAAGACAACTGATTGAAAAAAATGAAACCAGCGAGGTCAATCATCTTTTCGAATCAATTACTAAAGACTCAGACAAAATTCCAGATAAATTTCCGAAAGAAATCCATGAATATTTTGAAAAAAGTGCTGCATTACCAGAATGGGCAGATCAGGACCTGATTGCCTTAGGACAACAGATATATATCAGACATGGTATCTGGATAAGTTTATTACTTTCTTACAAATCACTACCTGAATGTTATGCCTGTGCAAAAGGTGCAGAAGTCCTTTATAAAACTGCCCGGCTTAATGAAGATCATGGATCATTGGATACCTTCTCACGCAGGATAGCGGAAACAGCTCAATTTGTAATGTTTGTTATGTTACCGGGTGGATTATCGGAAAATGGAAGAGGGGTGCGTTCCGCTCAAAAGGTAAGGCTTATTCATGCAATAATCAGATATTATTTATGGAAAGAAAATTGGGATGTTGATAATTATGATCAACCTGTAAATCATGAAGACCAGGCGGGTACACTTATGTCATTCTCCGCATTGATCCTTGAAGGATTAAAAGAAATAGGAATTGAATTCACCCCTGCCGAAAAAGAAGCATATATACACTGCTGGAGAGTAGTAGGTCATTTGGTTGGGCTAGAAGACGATATCATCCCCAAAAATGCTGAAGATGCTTTAAAACAAGGATATGCAATATTGGATCATCAGATTGCTGAAAGCGATCATTCCAAAATTCTCACAAAAGCCTTAATTGATTTTCAGGATAGTATTTCACCGCCCTTCATGCGAGGAAGTGAAGATATTGCGATGCTAAGGCTTATGATGGGTGACGAAATTTCTGATCTTTTAGGTGTTCCTGCTTGTGAAAAAGAAAGAGTTGAAAAGCTCAGAAAAAGACTTAAGTTTATAACAAAGATTACCGAAACCTTAGATAAATCTTTGGTTTTTTCAATGGTCATTCAGTTTGTAAGCAGAATTTTATTACACCTTACATTAAAGTCAATGACAAAATCTAATGTTATCAATTTTTATCTCCCCAAATCACTAACAAAAGACTGGGGTATTAAAGCAAAATAAATAATATGAATCAACCATTGATAAATTTTGAAGACTACTCCACGGTTGGTTTACTTTTTAATGGTGTTGGATGTTTATTCTGGGTTGTTGCCTATGTAGTACTGGTTTGGGAAATTCGAAAAAAGAAATTTGTAGAAATGCCCGCTTATGTTGCAGGAGCCAACATTGGTTGGGAGTTTGTCTGGAGTTTTATATATCATCCTAATACCGGCTTGCTTTATGCCTTAAGTTATCAGGCCGCTTTTTTACTTGATTGTTTTATCTTTTATTCGATTATAAGATACGGTACCAAACAGCCTATGAACCCTGAAACTAAAAAGCATTTTACCCTTTTTGCAATTATAAATTTTGCTTTCTGGATCCTCTGGAGTTATTTTTTTAGAAATGAAGGTTATGATACGTTAATAGGAGCAAATTCAGGCTATATTATAAACGTGATTTTGTCCATCCAGTGTGTTATGTTACTATTTCAAACTAAAGATACCAGCAATTTTTCCATGTTGCTGGCATGGTCACGAATGCTTGGTACCGGATTGATCACAGTTTCCATGTTTATTTTTTATCCTGAAAGTAACTTTATTAAATTATTGGGTGTGTCATGTTTAGTTTTAGATTGTACATTTATATATGTGCTTTGGAAGCGTCATGGTTCCCTTCTCGGTCCATCAATTGCTAAAAAATGAAATTAAATCAGGTAAGCGATTTTTTTATACATAATCATAAGAGTCTATCAAATGATCAAAGAGTAAATCAGAGAATCATTGTCTGGGTGATACTTATCTCTGCTATAGCAGATTTATTGGGCACTATACTGGCGGATTCAATGCAGACGTATGAGATTCTTTATCTTTTGTTGGCGAATGCAGCTATTAGCTTTACTTTATTGTTAATTTTTAGAGCAGGTGCTAACAAACATATTTTACTAAATATTTTCATAGCCCAGCATGCTGCTAGTTTCGCAATACAGGCATTGTATCAGGGAGGATTAATTTCACCTGCCAACGCATCATTCTTTTTGCTTCCTGCAGTTGCAATGTTAACATTGGGTAAGAGATCATCAATAGTATGGTTGATAATTACATCTTTTATTTTAATTTGTTTTTATGTATTTCAGGAAGACATTGGCCTGCCATCAAGGATCTTAAGTGAAAATGAAAGAAGTTATCTTTTTTTTAATGGGGTTTTATTTACGAACATTACAATTTTCATAATCCTGATAGTGTATGAAAATCAGAAAAATAAAGCTATTCATGAGCTGCATGAAATAAACATAGACCTTATTCAAACACAGGAGCAACTCATACATTCAGAAAAAATGGCCTCACTAGGTGAATTAACTGCAGGAATTGCTCATGAAATTCAAAATCCATTGAATTTTGTAAATAATTTTTCGGATTTGAATAAAGAATTATTAGAAGAGCTTATCGAGGAGTTGGAAAGTGGTAATTATGAAGAGGTAAAAGAATTGTCTGTAAATCTTATAGAAAATGAACAAAAAATTCTCTTTCATGGAAAGCGAGCAGAAGGAATCGTTAAAAGTATGTTACAACATTCACGAGGTGGAGAGGGTAAGAAAGAGCTTACTGATATCAATGAATTATGTGATGAGTATCTAAGATTATCTTATCATGGCTTGAGAGCTAAAGACAGTAATTTTAATGCTAATTTTAAAGTTGATCTCGATAAATCGTTACCTAAAATAACAGTTGAGCCTCAGGATATTGGTAGGGTATTATTGAATTTGATTAATAATGCTTTTCATGCTGTTTCAGAGCGAGCAAGAGTAAATAAAGAAGAATATGAACCAACTGTAGAAATAATCACAAAAAAGTCAGGTAAAAATATTAAGATAACAGTTAAAGACAATGGAAATGGAATTCCTGATGAAATTAAAAGTAAAATCTTTCAACCCTTTTTCACAACTAAAGCAACAGGACTCGGAACAGGTCTTGGTTTGTCTTTGAGCTATGACATTATTACGAAAGGACATTCGGGGAAAATAGATTTTGAGAGTTCATCTCAAAATGGAACGAAATTTATTATAAGTCTGCCAATAAAATCCTAACTAACAATAGAAACATGAAAATAATCGTAATTGATGACGAAGAAGACATACAGCCTCTATTTAACCAAAAATTCAGGAAAGAAATTAAGGCGAATACTTACGATCTGGAATTTTTTCTAAGTGGAGAAGATGCTCTTGATTATTTGAATGAGAAAGGATATGATGATAAAATCATTCTTTCTGATATAAATATGCCAGGTATTAGTGGATTGGAACTACTTTACTATATAAGAAAAAATGCTGCTCCACCACCACCGGTTATATTTATGATTACCGCTTATGGAGACCTGGATAATAGAAATAAGGCAGAATCTTTAGGAGCGAATGCCTTTATGACAAAACCTATAGATTTTACTGGTTTAAAAGAAAAGCTAACTGAAATTATAAATGACAAGAATACTGGTAGTTGATGATGAGCCTGATCTGGAGCTTTTAATTAGACAAAAATTCAGAAAAAAGATCAAGCAGAATGAGTTGGATTTCCTGTTTGCTATTAATGGTCAAAAAGCGCTCGAATTATTAAAGGAAAATAATAATGTTGATTTGGTGCTTACCGACATCAACATGCCTGAAATGGATGGATTAACCTTGTTAAAAGAGCTTAATGAAAAGGATTATTTCTTAAAAACTGTCATTGTTTCTGCATATGGCGATATGGAAAATATCCGCACTGCCATGAATTTGGGCGCTTTTGATTTTATAACTAAACCCATAGATTTTCAGGATCTTGAACTAACAATGGATAAGACATTGCAACATGTTTTCCAGTTCAAAGAAAACGCGGAAACTCTTAGGGAAAACGATACACTAAAGCTTTTATTAAAAGAAATAGAATCTCAGAAAAAGCTGAAAGATAAGTTCTTTGCAATTATTTCTCATGATTTAAGAGGACCAGTGAGTGCTTTCAGAGGGATAAATTTTGTGCTTGAAAAATACATTCAATCACAGAAGTATGATGAATTGGAAAACATAATAAAGGAGATTGACAAATCTGCTTCCAATTTATCAATTTTATTGGATAATTTATTGAATTGGGCATCTCAGGAAATGGGTCAGATTTCTTACAATCCGGAAAAGCTAAATGTAAAAGAGATGATTGAAGAAATACTAGGTTCTCATGAAACGATGGCAAGTGCAAAGAACATAAAAATGGAGAGTTCAATACCAGATGACACCTATCTATGGGCTGATAAAAACAGCACATATACTATTTTGAGAAATTTAGTAAGTAATGCACTTAAGTTTACGCTTGAAAAAGGTAAGGTACAGATTTCACAGAGTAATAAAACGAGGGAGAAAATCACATTAGTGGTAAGAGATAATGGCATTGGAATTCATAAAGATAAGTTAAATAATATCTTTCAGGTTTTCGGAAATAAGAGTACATTCGGTACAAAAGGTGAGAAGGGTGTAGGTTTAGGTCTACAACTGGTTTATGAGTTTACTAAACTAAATAAAGGAACAATTTCTGTAGAAAGTGAAGAAAATAAAGGAACATCATTTTCACTCACTCTTCCAATAAAGCTTGATTAATTTGTAAAAAAACTAATCAGTTTATTATTGAAAAAATCCGGATCATTTATATCAGATTTATTAATGAATCCATGAGAATGTAGCAAATCAGTTTCCGATAATTGAAAAGAAGAAATAATAATGAATGCCGGTGGATCTTCCATCTCAGATATTTTTGGTGTAATCCAGTCAATAAGACTTTGACCATCCATGTAAGGCATTTTGAAATCCAGTAAAACAACATCTGGCTTGAGGGTCATAATTGCAGTGGCACCTTTGATTGGATTGTCAAATGTTTGCAACAATTTTATCTTTGAATTATTATCAAGATACTCTTCTATTTTCTTTAGAAATAGATGGTCATCATCTATAGCAATACAGGTTAGAATGGTTGACATTTTTGAATTTAAGCTTTCTCCAATTTATTAATATTTACCTTAAATATTGATAATAAGTTCTATATAAATACATTAATAATAAGAATAACCAAAAAGCTGGTTACAGAAATAGCAGTACTTAAAATTGTCCATGACTTAAGTGTTTCTGTCACTTCCTGTTTTAAAAACCTGTTGACAATCCAAAAACCACTATCGTTGACATGAGAAACGGTAATCGAACCAGCTGCGATAGATAAAGCAATCAGTGTTGATTCAAGAGCTGAAAAATCAGGTAAAATTGAAATGATTGGTGCTACAATACCTGCACCTGTAATCATTGCAATTGTAGCAGAACCCTGCAGAATCCTGACAATACTTGCGACACCAAAGGCCAATAAAAGAATGGATGAATTAGATTGACCCATTTGTTCAGCGATCATGGTTCCGATCCCTGTTGAAATGAGAGTTTCCTTAAGTACTCCACCTGCACCTGTGATTAATATGATGGTGCCGGCGGGGGCCAATGAATCATTTGAAATTTTGAATAATTTCTCTTTGTCTAAACCAGCCTTTTTCCCAAGAAAATAAATAGCAAAAAGAGTGGCCAGGAGTAGAGCAGAAAATGGATGGCCAATTAGTATAAGAAATTGATAGCCCGGGAAAACATCAATTATTCCTTCTGTTACTATGGTTTTCAACACAGCGTTTGTAACCATAAGAAGCAAAGGCAATAAAATAGCGAAGTTCGTTATTTGAACAAGATCTGTTGATTCGTCAATGCTTTCATTTGGCTTTGATTCTTTTATTTCCAGGTCAATAGACGTGCTAAAAACTAGTTTTCTTGATATGATGATTCCACAAATAATCGCAACAGGAATTGTGACGATCATACCAATTCCAATCATATAACCAAGGTCCACTTTGAGAATATCGGCTACAGCAACAGGCCCTGGAGTGGGGGGTATAAAGCTGTGAGTGAGTCCGATACCGGTTAGAAGCGGTAGAGCCAGAAAAAGAATGGGTTTGCCTAGTTTCTTGCTTAATGCCTGTACAACCGGGAATAGAATAATAAACGCAACATCAAAAAAAACAGGTATTGCGACAATAAAACCTGAAAATAACATAGCAATACGGGCCTTTTTTTCTCCTGTTTTTTTTACCAGGTAGGTTGATATCTGTCTTGCACCGCCACTATGTTCAAGTATGGCTCCGAAAATGGTACCAAGACCCACAATGGTAGCGACAAATGCCAATGTATCGCCCATTCCTTTACTTATGGTATTGGAAATCTCTTCTGGTGGAATACCTCCAAATAAACCAATCCATATACTTGCGATCAATAAACTCAGAAAAGCATTTAATCTTACCTTAATGATCAGAATCAATAAAAGGGCGATTCCACTAATGATTGCGAATAATAAGGAGATTTCAGTACTCATAACCTAATCTATGTAAAATTTCAGAAATTATTGCTCTGGGGGCATTGGTTGCTTCAATAGCAGTCACATCATTAGGTTCTTCAAGTGCTTCAAATTGTGAATCAATTAAACTAGCTGGCATAAAATGATTTTTTCTTTGTTCCAGCCTGCTTTTAACTGTTTGTTTGGAAATTTTGAGATAAATGATATCAAGGTTGTTGTTTTTCTTTAGCAATTGCCGATAACTTTCTTTTAGTGCCGAACAAGCAAGCACACAGTTTTTTCTTCTGTGAGCTACTAAGATTGAATTTAAATTTTCTAGCCAGTCTATGCGATCTAAATCAGTGAGAGGAATTCCGGATTCCATTTTCTTTTTGTTAGCTTCAGAATGAAAGGTATCGGCATCAAAGAAAGGCATATTTAATTCATAAGCCAGCATTTTACCGATGGTAGATTTTCCACTTCCTGAAACTCCCATTATGAGTATATTTTTACTCATGCAATCAAAGAAGCAGCTTCTTTATCCAGAAACCAGCTCAGCTTTCCTTTTGGTTGAATATGATAGGCTGGATAATCTTTAAAATTTCCTTTTTCAAGAAGTACTTCAGCAGTTTTTTCTTTTTTATCTGCTCCTGTAACTAAGAAAAAGACGTTTTTAGCATTATTGATTACTCTTCCGGTCAACGTGATCCTTTTTTGACCTGATTCAGGATGAGTGGCCACTTCACAGATAGAATGAGACTGCAGTAAAGACATTTGATGTGGAAAAATGGAGGCAGTATGACCATCCGTACCCATGCCCAATATGACCAGGTCGAATTTGGGGTAGGGGGAGCCTTCAATATTTTTATTAATTTCTTCACCATATTTATCAGCTTCGCCTTCCGGGTTGTTTTCTCCCGCTATTCTATGGATATTGTATTCAGGTACATCCACATTGTCAAAGAGATTAATTTTGGTCATTTTGAAATTGCTCTCATCATCATTAGGAGGAACACACCGTTCATCGCCCCAGTAAAAATGTATATTTTGCCATTTAATTGATTCTTTATAACGTGCAGCCATTATTGAAAAAAGCAGCTTAGGAGTAGAGCCACCACTTAAAGCAATTGAAATAGTATTTGAATCGGAAAGTTCCTTGATTTTCTCTACAACCGCTTCAGCAACTTCTTTTTTAGTATCAAATATATTTATCTCAGGTTTACTCATAGTTCGCAATATATGCCATCGTCAGCAAGATTCTTACATGGGTAACGCCATACCATATTCTCGCCTTCGATCAAATCATCCATGTTTTCAGGTCCCCAGGTTCCCGCAGGATAACCGTATATTGGAATATCATGGTTTGTTTTCCATGTGCTAAGTATAGGATCAATAAACTGCCATGCAGCCTCAACACTATCTCCACGTGCAAACAAAGTTGCATCTCCATTCATACAGTCCAGCAATAATCGTTCGTATGCATCCGGGATATATGCCTCAGAAAGTCCGTCATAATGAAAATCCATATTGACAGGTTCAACATTATAGCCCAGCCCGGGTACTTTCAGACCAAACTTTAAAAGAATTCCTTCATTAGGTTGAATTCTGAAGACAAGGATATTTTGACTGTTCCGAATGTTCTTCTGCCTGAATAAATGATGATGATTGGGTTTGAAATGAATCACAACTTCACTTACCCGGGTAGGCAGCCTTTTGCCTGTTCGAATATAAAAGGGAACACCTGCCCATCTCCAATTATCAATATGGAATTTTAAAGCAGCAAAGGTTTCTGTTCGGCTATCCGTGTCAACACCATCTTCCTGTCTGTATCCTTTTAGTAATTCACCCTTAACTTTTGATTCTACATATTGCCCTCTGATTACATCAGTCATTATTTCTTCTTCAGAGAGCGGCCGTAATGACTGAAATAACTTTAGCTTTTCATTTCTGATAGAACCTGATTCAATTCTTGAAGGAGGTTCCATGGCTACCATGGAGACCAGCTGCAACAAATGGTTTTGGACCATGTCTCTTAAAGCACCTGCACCATCGTAATAGCCTCCTCTTTTTTCAACTCCAACAGATTCAGCCGCTGTAATTTCCACCCGGTTTATGTAGATTCTATTGAAGAGTGGTTCAAATATCGTATTCGCAAAACGGGTGACCATAAGGTTTTGAACTGTTTCCTTGCCAAGATAATGGTCAATTCTAAAGATCTGGTCTTCAAAAAAACATTCCAGTAAGTGTCTATTAAGACTTTTTGCTGAAGCCAGATCATAACCAAAAGGTTTTTCTACTATTAATCGACTCCAGCCGTTTTCTTCATTATTCAGCCCGAATTTATTTAATCCTGTTGCTACTTTTTCATAAAGTGAGGGTGGTGTACTCAGATAAAATATCAGGTTTCTATCAATATCAAGAGATTGGCAAAAAGAATCAATTCGGTCTTTTAATTTGCTGTAATCGTCAATATTTAATGTATCAAGTGATTGATAGTGAATTAGTTCACCGAATTCCTTTCGCACTGCAGGTGTGACATCTCTTCTTAGATGCTGATTGTTTGTGGCAACTTTATCTCTATATGCATCATCTTCATATTCAGTTCTGCCAATACCCAGTATTGCAAATTTTGTGGGTAATAACTTCCTGCAATAGAGGTCAAATAATGCGGGTATTAACTTCCTTTCAGTAAGGTCACCAGATGCGCCAAATATGACAAGTATATGATTGTCAGGGATTGAGTTTTGAGATGTCACAATAGTAGTGTTTGAAGATTTTATGAGTAATTTAGTAATTCATACTTATCAAAAAGAAATTATCGTTTCATTTAGCTTACAATAAATTAAAATATGTCTTCAACTTTTGATTTTGGCCTGGTAGGACTTGGAGTGATGGGCAGAAACTTTATTTTAAATGTCCTCGACCATGATTTTTCAGCTATAGGATTAGATACTGACAAGTCTAAAACGGATGCACTATTGGAAGAAGGTAAAGGAAAGAAAGTAGGAGCTACTACGCAGGTTTCAGAATTTGTAAGTTCTCTTTCTCAACCCAGGAAAATAATGCTTTTAGTGCCTGCAGGTGCGCCTGTTGATTCGGTAATCAAAGACTTACTTCCACATTTATCAAAGGGTGATCTTATCATTGATGGTGGGAATAGTTTTTTTGAAGACACAAATA
Organism: uncultured Roseivirgaceae bacterium; assembly: GCA_964437135.1. GTDB lineage: Bacteria > Bacteroidota > Bacteroidia > Cytophagales > Cyclobacteriaceae > CAYTFO01. Next base: position 24,670 of record CAYTFO010000022.1, read on the forward strand.
GAAGGGAAGCTGAACTTCAAAAAACAGGTATTCACTTTATTGGATCCGGAGTTTCAGGAGGAGCCAAAGGAGCAAGATTTGGTCCAAGCATAATGCCTGGTGGGGATCTTAATGCATATAAAATCATACAACCTATTTTTGAAGCAGTATCAGCTAAAGTAGGAGAGGATAATGAACCTTGTGTGGATTATATGGGCAGATCCTCTGCAGGAAATTATGTTAAAATGGTTCATAATGGCATCGAGTATGGACTTATGCAATTAATTTCTGAATGCTATCATATGATGAAGCATGGGTTTCATTTATCAAATCGTGCTATTGGTTATTCCTTCAATGAATGGAATAATGGCAAACTGCAGAGCTTTTTGATTGAAATTACTGCTGAAATATTTCATCACAAAGACACAGAATCTAAATTAGATCTGATTGATGTGATTTTAGATAAAGCTAAACAAAAAGGAACAGGTAAATGGACTTCGCAAAATGCAATGGATCTGGGAATGCCCACACCTACAATTGACGCGGCTGTAACAATGAGGGGACTCAGTTCTTTCAAATCCGATCGTGAAATATTGAATGAAAAGTACCCTAAAGAAAAACCAATCTCCAGTGAAGATATTTCATTGGAAGATATTGAAAGGTCACTACTTTTCGCATTTATAATTACCTATGCACAGGGATTAAGTCAATTGCAGGCAGCATCTGATACTTACAGTTATGAATTAAACCTGGAGAGAATTTGTGCAATTTGGAGAGGTGGTTGTATAATACGAGCAGGGTTATTAGAGGATTTCAGAAAAGTATTTGATAAAAACCCGGCTTTAGATACTATTCTTAAAGACGATTCAATTGTAAAAATGATAACAGATTTATTGCCCTCTACGCGTAAAGTTTTACAATATGGAATAGGAACAGGAATTCCTTTGCTGGCATATTCTGCATGTCTTGGGTATTTTGATTCCTATAGTACCGCAAGATTGCCATCAAATCTGATTCAGGCTCAGAGAGATCACTTTGGTTCTCATACTTATGAGCGAATAGACAGAGAAGGTATATTTCATACCGAATGGTAAAAAAGGACTGTCTATTTTTTCCAGTATTCAGCTAATTGAAGCTATTGATTGGTTGAGTAATAGCAACAAATAGTAGTTTCTGGCAGTTTCTGATTTTATTTCCCGGAAGATAGACAGCCCTGATAATGCATATTCCTAATGAAGCGGCAACACCTAACTAAGTATATAGCCTATAGAAAGAAGGATAACACCTACAATGCTTAGTTTAAATAAGCCAGTAGCTAGAAATTCACGTAGACTCTGTTTTGGTTTTTTTGCGGTATTCATGGCGATGATGGTTTAAAAAATTAAAATATTGATAGAATTTATACGAATATTCATATAATAACTATCTTTTACGTATGAACGGGAATAATGTTTGGGTGAACGGGAATAATTTAAAATAAACTTATTGCTTATAGGGGTAATTATGTAATTATACTTCTTCTATGCGCTTTCCAATAATCTTTTCTATGTTTTTAAGAATTTGCTTTCTTAGGTACCCAGGGAAAAACTTTTTTAGAAACCATTGAACTCGGGCTTCTTTCGGGTGAACAATATAAAGTTTGTTTTTACCTGCTTTGTTCAATACGACCTGAGCCATATCTTCAATATTGGTCTTTGAATGATCCATCATATATTTGGCAAAGTTGTGAACGTATTCATTGCCCCGTGCGAATTGCATCACATTGGTTTTAAAAAATGTAGGCATTACGACAGATACACCCACATTATAAGGATGTAATTCATAAAACATCGTTTCTGCGAGTGAAGTAACTCCTGCCTTAGATACATTATAAGCCGACATTCCTGGAGCAGACGTAAAAGAAGCGGCACTGGAAATACTGATAATATGGCCACTTTTTTGGGTTGACATCTGATCTATTAATAACTTAAAGCCATATAAAACTCCAAGCAGATTAATTCTTAGTAACCATTCCCAGTCTTCTACCTTGTATTCAAGTAATAAATTTCCATCTCCAACACCTGCATTATTGATCAGCAAGTCTATTCCACCGATTTTTCCTTCAACATCTTTTACTACCTCCTGATACTGATTAAAATTACCAACATCAAGTTTGTAGGTTAATACAGTTGCTCCTGCATTCCTGATTTCTTCAGCTGATTTTTCGAGACTGTCTTCCTGAATGTCGGACATTACAATTGTCCAATTGTCTTTTGCCAGTTCTTTACAAAGTCCTTTACCTAACCCAGATGCTGATCCAGTGATAAAAGCTCTTTTTTTGGGAAATTTTTCCGATAGTTTATAATTCATAATAATGGGCCGTTTAGTAATCCACCATCATTTACTATTGTGGATCCTGTCATATAGCTACTTGCTCCGGATGCCAGAAAAATCGCTAATCCGGCCATTTCCTCAGGTTGAGCCATTCTTCCCAGTGGGATTTTTTGAATCAGTTGATCGTGAACACTTTCATTCGTCCACAGCATTTGACTCAGTTTCGTTTTTACAAATCCGGGACAGATCACATTTACTCTTACATTATCTTTACCCCATTCTGCAGCCTGATTTTTTGTCAGCATAATAAGAGATGCCTTGCTAAGATTATAAGCTGAAAACATAGCGGATGCATGAATTCCTTCAATTGAGCTTATGTTGATAATGCTTCCTCCACCGGTTTTTACCATTTCATTGTGAACCAGATTACTCAAAACAATAGCTGCCTCTACATTGACCTGCATTGTTTTTTGATAAGCGCCCATATCCAGTTCCTCAATTGGACCGAAATATGGATTGGTTGCAGCATTGTTTACCAATACATCTATTCTGCCGTATTTTTCGATCGTTTTTTCAACCAGGGTTTTTAATTGATCTGAGTCACCAACATGGCAGGCTATTCCGGTTGCTTCATATCCCTTTTCCTTAAATTCATTCGCTACTTCATCTATAGCATCCTGTTTTCTGGAACTTATGATTACCTTAGAACCATGAGATGCAAGGCCTTCCGCTATCTCTTTGCCTATACCTTTAGATGCTCCTGTTATAATCGATACTTTGTCTGTAAGGTCAAATATTGGATTCATAGTTTTTATCTGAGTGATTGTAATTCTTTGGGTAAATAATGATAATAATTGTAGTAATTTAATCTAAATGATCCATTCATATAATTGACAGATGTGATGGAAGCATTTTTAATGGTTACCATCATATCTATGGATCTAAGAGCATCTATGCCGAGTATAATTTTTAGGATTTCAGCAATAATGCCTCCGCTGGTAACCACAATATTTTGTTCATGAGGAAGCGATAAAATATGATCAAGTGCTGTTTTTACTCGATGATGAAAAGAGCTGTAATTTTCTTTGTAAGAATTATTGTCTTCATTTTTCATCCATTTTTGTAAGGCTGAAATGTAAATTTCATTGAATTTTGACATTGCATTTTCCTCTTTTCTCAGCTTTTCTACTGCCTTGTCAAAATTTTTAAAATCCTTATTGAAATTGCCGAGGACATCTTTATAATCCAGTTCATTCCAGTCTGGTATACTCTCAAATTCTTTATGTGGGAAGGCTAGTTCTGCAGTTTGTATTTGCCTTTTCAATGTTCCGGTTACAATTTGACCAGCTTGCTGTAATTCAAGTTGATCTTTTAAAACAAGAGCTTGTTTTTCACCTAATTCAGAGAGCTGGTCATACTGCTTTTGACCAAAAGAGGCTTGTGAATGCCGTACAAAATATATTTTACTCTTCATCCGGTTATATTTTTCATTCCAAATCTTAACAGGTATTTGAAGTTTTGAATCATCGTTAGAGATTTACCACTTATACCTTTGGGCTTATTTTTAATTAAAGCAAAAAGGTAATCATGCAAAAGATTTACTGCTACCCCAAATGAAGCAAATTTTTTATTTTGAGATTGTTTATGATAATACCTGTAATAAATCTGTTGAGCAATCACAGCCAGTCTGAAAATTCCGAAATAATAATAAAAGTTGCTATTTTCCAGACTGATCCCTCTTTTGCTTTGATAGTATTCAATAATACTTTGTCTACTCATCATTCCCTCAACATGCGAGGGTTGTCTTCGAAATAGTTTTAATGAAGACAAATCACCTGCTTCAATCCAGTAAGCCAGAGAATTCCCTAAATCCATCATGGGATCACCGATAGTTGCCATTTCCCAATCCAGAACACCTTCAATTTCATGTGGAGAATTCTCACAGAAAATAATATTATCCAATCTAAAATCATTGTGAATTATAGTAGGTTTTAGGTCTGCAGGTTTTTCTTTTCTCAGCCAGTCAGTGATATATTTAAAATCAGGTACGCCGGGTGTTATTGCTTTACGATAGCGTTCAATCCAACCGTTAACCTGCCTTTCTACATAACCTAAACCTTTAAAATATGAATCAAGCTTTATTTTCTGGTAATCCAGAGTATGCAGCTCGACTAGCTTGTCGATAAACTGTGTATTAATTGAACTTACATTTTCCCGACTAAGATTAAATTCTTTTGGGAACTCTTTTCTTGGAATTAATCCATCGATTTTTTCCATTAAATAAAATTCACTGCCAAGTATTTCTACATTTTCACATAAATGGAGCATTTTTGGAACCGGGTAGTGTCCATTCAAAGCATTCTGGAAATTATATTCCCGCGACATATCATGAGCCGATTTAGCTTTTGTTCCCGAAGGTGGTTTTCGTAGAATTAGTTTTTGGTTGCCTGTATCGATTTCATAAGTAAGATTACTCGCACCACCATGAAACTGCCTGACACCTACAATGCGATCAAAATCACTAAAATTTTCTGATAAATATTCAGAAAGCACACTACTGTCTATTGGATCTTTCATAAACCCAAGACCTTTTTTATTTCTCTTTTGGCAACAACTTTTTGATGTACTTCATCAGGGCCGTCTGCCAGCCTAAGAACACGCGCATAAGCATACATGGCGGCTAATGGGACATCATCACTTAGTCCCATCCCCCCAAACATTTGAATAGCATGGTCAATCACTTTGCATGCCATTCTGGGAACTACATACTTGATCATGGCTACTTCACTTTTTGCACCTAAAATTCCGTCCGTATCTAATAGCCAGGCAGTCTTGAGAACCAGTAGCCTTGCCATTTCAATTTCAGCTTTACAATCAGCAATTATGTCGGGGTTTGCACCCAATTTTATGATGGGATGGCCAAATGCATTACGGGTACTTGCTCTTTGGATCATCATTTCAAAAGCTCTCTGTGCGGCTCCAATCAAACGCATACAGTGATGTACTCTTCCCGGACCTAGTCTTCCCTGAGCAATTGAAAAACCGTCACCTAATTCTCCAATGACCGATTCTTTCGGTAATCTTACATTCTCAAACTCGATTTCTCCATGTCCATACGGAGCATCGAATGTTCCAAATACGGGTAACATTCGGGTAACTTTTACTCCTTTGGTCTCCATTGGAACCAGAACCATGCTGTGCTGTCTATGTTTTTCAGCTGTGGTCGAAGACCTTCCCATGAAAATGAGAACCCTGCAATTGGGATGACCCAATCCGGTGCACCACCATTTTTTTCCTTTCAGGATTATTTCATCTCCATCTTCTTCAATTGTGGCTTCCATGTTAGTTGCATCGCTACTAGCCACATCAGGTTCAGTCATACAAAAAGCAGATCTTATTTCTCCTTCCAAAAGTGGAGTAAGCCAGGTTTCCTGTTGCTCTTTAGAACCATACTTCCAGATAACTTCCATATTGCCTGAGTCCGGAGCATTGCAATTGAATATTTCAGGGGCTATTAAAGATCTGCCAGTCTCTTCAGCTAGATAAGCATAATCAAGATTACTTAATCCATTCGGGAGTTCTGGAAGGAAAAAATTCCAAAGCCCTCTTTCTCTTGTTTCTTTTTTTAATGATTCTATTTTATGGTCTAACTTCCAATGACTCCAGGTTTCAATATCATTACGACTATTTTTCAAAACCTCAATCTCAAGGGGGATGATTTTATCTTCAATAAAACTTTTTACTTCAGATATTTTATTTAGACATGCATCATTAGGGGTTAAGTTCATTTGATTTTATATCAGCTTCT